>DEQA01000340.1:17161-36404 GCA_002359075.1 Planococcaceae bacterium UBA3378 | reverse complement strand
TGCCTCACTCCTGCGGGGCCTTCTCCTCATGCGACTGACACTTCGTTTTCGTCGCAGAGAAAACACTTGCTTTTCCCGTAGGAGTCTCGCCGCTTTCGCTCCAATCAACTGGCGTATCATTTTTTTATAGGCCTTTCTCTAAAAAACACGCTTTTTACCAACTAATATTTGGCTAATCAACACATGTGTTTTTTCTTACCAGTATGTTCTTTTTACAGAAAAGGTATACTTAAAAAGGACTCAATACTGAAATCTGTTCTTACCAAAGGAAGAAGCGCATGGAGCGCAGGGTGGCGAGTGCATCTGCCGCTGCGCTTTCGATGCAGAGCAAAGCTTCCAGCGGGAAAAGTGAATAAGGATTAAAGGCTAAGAGCGCCACGTCCTGTGGCAATGCCTTTATGACCAACATCCTGTTGGCCTCGCCCGCAGAAAGCTTCCACCCGTAGTGCAATGTGCAGCCAAGCACATGTATTGGTGAAGAGCCTTAAAAAGAGTTTGCTTTTTCAATGTAGTATGTAATATAATTTTACAAATGAAATGTAAAGACGATGACGAAGAGTAGTACATTTGAAGGTCTTTTTTAGAGAGTCTGTGGTTGGTGAAAACAGATGAAGGCCCAAATGGAATGGACTTCCGAGTTAGCTTGGGGAAATTTAGTATCCTGGCTCGTGCCCTTCACGTTACGAAGAAGAGTGGCCTGTTACAGGCAAGCTGGGTGGTACCGCGGATTCAAACATCATTCGTCCCTTTTTATATAGGGAGCATGATGTTTTTTTACGTTTAAAGGAGGAATTTTTTATGACAACTATTTTCTCAGGTGTCCAGCCGACAGGAACCATTACGTTAGGAAACTATATCGGGGCGATCAAACAGTTCCCTGCATTGCAGGATGAAGGGCAGGCTGTCTACTGTATCGTCGATCAGCACGCCATTACCGTACCACAGGATCGCCTGGAACTGCGTAAAAACATCCGCAGTCTAGCTGCTATGTACATCGCTGTAGGGATCGATCCGGAAAAATCAATTTTATTCATCCAATCTGAGGTTCCTGCCCATGCGCAAGCAGGCTGGATCCTACAATGTATCGCCTCTATCGGAGAACTGGAGCGAATGACGCAATTTAAAGATAAATCATCCGGCAAGGAGTCTGTTTCAGCAGCCCTTCTTACGTATCCGCCGCTTATGGCTGCAGATATTCTTCTCTATAATACGGATATCGTACCGGTCGGGGATGACCAAAAACAGCATATTGAACTGACACGAGACCTTGCAGAGCGGTTCAATAAACGCTATAACGACGTGCTGACAATTCCTGATATTCGTTTACCAAAGGAAGGAGCACGCATTAAATCCTTGCAGGACCCGACGAAAAAAATGAGTAAATCCGATACTAACACAAAAGCGACAATTCGTCTGCTCGATACGCCGAAAGAAATTGAGAAGAAAATCAAATCTGCCGTCACGGATTCAGAAGGAATAGTAAAATATGATGTGGAAAACAAACCTGGTGTTTCCAACCTATTAACAATTGAATCCGCCCTATCCGGCCTATCTATTCAGGAATTAGAAAAGAAATATGAAGGAAAGGGCTATGGCGATTTCAAAGCTGGAGTCGCGCAGGCTGTTATTGAGCATGTAACACCTATTCAAGAGCGCTATTACGCCTTAATCGATTCTGCGGAGCTGGATACGATTTTGGATGAAGGGGCTGCAAAAGCGAATGCCATCGCCTCTAAAACGCTCAAGAAGATGGAGAACGCGATGGGCCTAGGTCGTAAACGACGCTAAAAAGGACAATGAGCGAGCCAATCGCCAAATAAAACTCTGTTGTATGGAGCAGATAGTTGAATACAGCTGACCATGAATAGCCAAGGGTCCGGTAGTTCAAATATAAAATACACTGTGTGATCGACATAACACATAATCCGTAGCTCATAAGAAAGAGCATATAACGAAACATTGCGCCATCCTTTCTAAAAAAAGTCACCTATTAAGTCGGGTGGCTTTTTTTCATGCAGCTGCAGTACGCCCGTTTTGCCCCCCTAATTTCCCTGCCTGTCCTAACGTGCTGCCTCAAAAGAAAAACCAGCAGCGGCAAGCTGCTGGTACTAGTTTATTCATATTTTTTAAATAAAAGACTTGCATTATGGCCGCCGAATCCGAGCGAATTACTCATTGCATATACAATATCGGCCTGACGTGCTTCATTTGGTACATAATCCAGATCACACTGTGGATCCGGCTCTTGTAAATTGATTGTTGGAGGTAAAATTCCTTCTTTTAACGCAAGAACTGTGAAAATTGCCTCTACACCACCGGCAGCTCCCAGTAAATGGCCGGTCATTGACTTCGTGGAGCTCATCGCTAATTGATAGGCATGATCCCCAAATACCGTTTTTACCGCCTGTGTCTCAAATAAATCATTGTAAGGCGTGCTTGTTCCGTGTGCATTAATATAATCTACCTGAGAAGGATCCACACCTGCTGTTGTCAGCGCCATCGCCATCGCGCGTGCAGCGCCTTCCCCTTCTGGTGCAGGTGCTGTAATATGGTGGGCATCACCTGTTGAACCGTAGCCAAGCACTTCTCCATAAATCTTTGCACCACGTGCCAGCGCATGCTCCAGCTCTTCTAACACTACTATTCCGGCCCCTTCAGAAATAATAAAGCCATCGCGGTTTTTATCGAATGGACGGGAAGCTGTTGATGGGTCCGGGTTTGTCGACAGGGCTGTATTCGCACAGAAGCCTGCTAACGCCATATTGACGATCGGTGCCTCCGCTCCTCCTGTCACCATCACATCTGCATCACCGCGCTCGATCACTTTAAAAGCATCCCCAATCGAATTCGTACCGGAAGCACAGGCTGTAACAGAGCAGGAGTTAGGTCCCTTTGCACCAAGATAAATCGATACCTGGCCGGATGCCATATCCGGAATCAGCATCGGAATAAAGAACGGGCTTACACGACGCGCACCCCGCTCTTGGAATGTCAGAAACTGCTGTTCATATGTTTCCATGCCGCCAATACCTGAGCCGATCCATACGCCTACACGGTGTGCGTTTTCTTCATTAATCTCAAGTCCTGAATCTTTATGAGCCATCATGGAAGCAGCAAGCGCATAATGAGTAAAACGGTCCATTTTCCGTGCTTCTTTGCGCTCTACGTATTGTTCTATGTCAAAGTCCTTCACTTCAGCGGCTACCTTTGCCGGAAACTTGTCTGCATCTACGCGTGTCAGCGGGCCAACACCGGATTTTCCTGCCTTTATAGCAGACCATGTTTCTTCCGCTGTATTTCCCAACGGTGTCACTGCACCGATTCCTGTTACTACTACTCTACGTTTCATACATACTCCCCCTTCTTTATTTTCCCCATTTCAGTGTCACGGCGCCCCATGTTAAGCCGCCTCCGAAGCCCACTAAAACGAGAATATCGTCTTCTTTTACTTTGCCCTGCTCCAGCTCTTCTATTAAGGAGATACCGATCGAGGCAGCAGACGTATTGCCGTATTTATGGACGGTTTTAGACATCTTCTCCTCAGGTAAGCCTAGTCGTTCACGGGAAGCTTCCATAATCCGAATATTTGCCTGGTGAGGAATTAAGAAATCACAATCTTCTTTTTGGAGTCCTGCTTTCTCTAATACAGATACAGCAGATTCTCCCATCTGCCGCACAGCAAACTTGAATACTTCACGCCCATTCATCACAATATGGCGGTCATCATTCAAATATAAATGCTTGCCGCCCGAGCCATCCGCCCCAAGTTCATAAGATAGAATCCCGCGTCCTTCTGATACTTTCGATACGATGGCAGCACAGGCGCCATCTCCGAACAATACAGCGGTGTTACGGTCTTCCCAATCTGTCAGCTTCGATAATTTTTCTACACCTACTACCAATATATATTCATAGCTATTATTTTCAACAAATTGCTTCGCTGTGACAAGTCCATATATAAAACCTGAGCATGCCGCAGAAATATCCATCGCAGCACATTGCACGCCGAAATGCTCAGTTATTTGACAGGAAACCGTTGGAAAAGCCCGGTCAGGAGACACGGTCGCCACTAAAATCAAGCCAAGCTGATCGGGTGTTATGCCTGCATTTTTTATCGCTTGCTCAGCAGCATGAATCGCCATATGTGAAGTATTTTCATCTGCTGCTGCAATATGCCGCTCTTGGATTCCTGTTCTTGAACGGATCCATTCATCCGATGTATCAAGAACCTTTTCTAAATCCGCATTTGTCAGCACTTTTTCCGGAACATATTTTCCCAGCCCTATAATGCCTGCATTCATTCTAACATCCCCTTTACTTTTAACACTAACGATTAGTAGTTGGTCATAATTATAGCTCATAAAGTCCCATTGTACAACGTTAAATTTTCTCCCACTTTACAAGAAATGTTTGAAAAAGTTTATTTTTCTTTTCATAAAACGTATGGTATGATAATGGAGGTGTAAAATGATAATAAGAATCCATAACGTTTGATAGAGGTGAAACTGATGCAATACATTATGACATTTTTCTGGTCGTTCCTATTAATTTCAATGTTGAACTATGTAGTAAGTTCCGTAATGAATGTACCATTTGATTTCATGACTGGGGTAATCGTTTCTGTGGCATTCTCCGTAATTGTTTTAATTATCGCTGCGGTGATTCCAAACGATCCAGCAGGACATGCTGACCATCACTAATTAGAAGGCGCTCCGAGCAAGGAGCGTTTTTTTGTTGTCTCCAATTGTCGGCCGCACATTTCAGTCGGTCACACAGCAATTGTAGCTTTTGTCCTTTTTCTTGTATATGCAGCCGTTCCCTTTCTATACGTTTTAGAGGAAGCGGCATTTTTTGTTTCTCTAATTTAAAATAAAACAGGCTTGCTTGAAGTTTCTCTTTCAAGCAAGCCTGTTTCTATATTGAACTATTCTTTATGCTTTACCGTTGCGGTCCCAGAAACGTGCTTCCGTGACTGCTTCGATATATGCATTTATATCATTTTGTACGACTCCCGGCCCTTTTATATTTACAAGGCTTTGAAGTAAAAGACTGCCTTCTGCCAGCGCACCAATCGGTTTGTAATGCAGGAATGCTTCTTTTATAAAATCAGGCGCCTCTTTGGCGAAAGTGAGGGATTTCCCTTCCTTACTTGCTACTAAGACCGCATCAAACAGCACAGAATCTGCTGTCAGCAATGTATGCTTAACTTCCAGCTCCGTTCCATCCTCGCCTCTAATTTTCCCATGATGGTCACTGACAATTTCAGGCATCGTTCCTTTACTTTTCAATGTTTGCAGCCATAAAGGAAGCTCTTTTGAAAAACCATCTGCGACAAGCACAGCGATTTTCCGTGTATCCGGTTTTTTCACTGTATTCATTTGGCTTAATGCAGGCGAAGCTTTATCCGTTAAAAGCGGTTTTTGCGATGGAACCGGAAGACCAAGATTTTCCGCTACAGGCTTCGCTAATTCATGGCTGATATGTGAAATCATTTCCAGTACTTGGATACGCACAGATTCGGTTTCACATTTACCAAGCTCAAAGCTGAACGCATTGATCATATGCTCTTTCTCCACATCCGACATACTGTTCCAGAACATCGCTGCCTGTGTAAAATGATCCATGAAGCTTTCGCTGCGCGCACGGACTTTATGGCCGTCTACCTTTTCCTGATAGTGCTCATAGCCGCCGTTTTCCGGTGAAGCCGGATGCGGTGTATTATCGGCCAAGCTGTTTTTCGAATAGCTTACCCGTCCGACATTAATCGTTTGGCGCCCATAGCCGTCACGCTGGTTATTATGGAACGGACATACCGGGCGGTTAATCGGCAATTCATGGAAATTCGGTCCGCCTAAACGAATCAGCTGTGTATCCGTATAAGAGAACAAGCGCCCTTGCAGTAATGGATCATTTGTAAAGTCAATGCCCGGTACGACATGCCCCGGATGGAATGCTGCCTGCTCTGTTTCGGCAAACACATTTTCCACATTGCGGTTTAATGTCATACGGCCTACTCGTTGTACCGGAATGTCCTCCTCCGGCCAAATTTTTGTCGGATCTAAAATATCAAAATCAAACTTGAATTCATCCGCCTGCGGGATAATTTGCAAACCTAATTCCCACTCAGGATAGTCCCCGTTTTCAATCGCTTCATATAAATCACGGCGGTGGAAATCAGGATCTTTCCCGTTAATTTTCTGTGCTTCATCCCAGCATACAGAATGAACACCTAACAGCGGCTTCCAGTGGAATTTCACAAAGAAGGCTTCTCCGGCTGCATTCACAAGACGGAATGTATGCACTCCAAAGCCTTCCATCATACGGAAGCTGCGGGGGATAGCACGGTCACTCATCGCCCACATAATCATATGGGCACTTTCCTGGTTGTTTGCTATAAAGTCCCAAAACGTATCATGAGCCGTTGCCGCCTGCGGAATTTCGTTATGGGGTTCCGGTTTTAAAGCGTGGATTAAATCCGGGAATTTGATGGCATCTTGAATGAAGAAAACAGGGATATTGTTTCCTACTAAATCATAGTTTCCTTCTTCCGTATAAAACTTCACTGCAAAGCCCCGCGCATCACGCGGAACATCAGCCGATCCCCTTGATCCCGCAACTGTAGAAAAACGGACAAATACCGGTGTCTTTTTTGTAGGATCTGTCAAAAACTTAGCTTTTGTATACCGTTCAAGAGATTCATATACTTGAAATTCCCCATGCACCCCATATCCGCGGGCATGAACAATTCGTTCGGGAATACGTTCGTGGTCAAAATGCGTCATCTTTTCGCGGAAGTGAAAGTCTTCTATTAGTGTAGGGCCGCGATCTCCAACTTTTAATGAAAATTCGTCATTCGCCATTTTTAATCCCTGGTTTGTTGTGAGCTCTTTCCCTTTATCGTCTGCATAGTATTGCCCAAGCTGCTCCTCTTTTTCATTTGCTGCTTTTTTTGGTTCTTTTTCCTTCAAAACAGTCCCCTCCTCAAATAATGGCTCTACCCCCTCTCTTTCCTTTTTTCTTATAATATAAACAAAAAGGAGGTTCACTACTGTAACCTGGGGTTGATTTCCGTTCTGGCTGGACGCTACTCCAATCAACTAGGTATAAAGCTAGTTTGTCGTTCTCAACTTATCGTGAAAAAACAAAAAGGACGATCCAGTAAGTTACCTTTACCGGATCGTCCTTCTATCATTCATTGAATATATGTTTTTTATTTGTATCGTCTTTCTGACCCGGAAGTGGATTTTGTCGCCTCATGGTCATCTTCATCTTTTACTTCGTCATTCAATTCTTCCATCGGTACTGGATCAACCGTCTTCATATCGTCATGCATATCAAACAAACTTTCTTTTTCTGTATTCAGCATATCCGGATTGTCCATTTTACCTTGCTGTACTTTTTTATTCTTGCCGTTGCCTTCTCTTATTTCCATACTTCACGCCTCCTTTTTTATACCATACCCAAAGGAGGCGTGCTGTTAACTTATTTTACCGTAATTTCGTCGTCTTTTACGATCAGTTCAATCGTTCCACCCGGCGCTGTCTCACCGCGCAGCAATTCTTTCGCTACGGCTGTTTCCAAATAGCGCTGGACAAAACGTTTCAATGGACGTGCGCCAAACTGAGGATCTGCCCCGTGCTCTACTACATAATTGATGACATCATCCCCTACTATTAAGTTGATGTCCTGTTCCGCTACCCTTTTTTCGAGCGCCTGTACATATTTCCGCACAATGGCATGGAAGTGGGCGTTCGTTAATGCATGGAAGGTAATAATATCATCCACACGGTTTAGCAGCTCCGGCTTGAAGTGCTGACGAAGTGCCATCATGATCAAGTCTTCCGTTTCTTTTTCGTCACTTGGATTTAATAAATATTCCGACCCGATATTAGAGGTCATAATAACGACTGTGTTGGAGAAGTTCACCATACGGCCTTGTGAATCCGTAATGCGTCCATCGTCTAATATTTGCAGTAAAATATTGGCGACATCCGGATGTGCTTTTTCAATTTCATCCAGCAGCACAACAGAATACGGATTGCGCCGGACTGCCTCTGTCAGCTGTCCGCCTTCCTCGTACCCTACATATCCAGGAGGTGCCCCTACTAACCTGGAGACGCTGTGTTTTTCCATATATTCACTCATATCAATACGGATGAAATGCTCCTCGGAATCAAATAGCTGTGCTGCCAATGCTTTGGCAAGCTCTGTTTTCCCGACCCCGGTCGGTCCGAGGAACAAGAAGGAGCCGATCGGTTTTGTAGGATCTTTAATGCCGGAGCGCGCACGCCATACCGCTTCTGTTACTAGGGACACAGCCTGCTCCTGACCGACTACCCGCTCATGAAGTGTCTCTTTTAAATGAAGCAGTTTTTCCCGTTCGCCTTCTACCAGTTTTGTCACCGGAATGCCTGTCCAGCGGGAGACGATTGAGGCAATCTCTTCAGCTGTCACTTCTTCACGCAGGATACGGTGATCGGCTGTTTTTGATATTTCTGCTTCCAGCCCTGCAAGTTCCTTTTCAAGCGATGGAATTTTTCCGTGGCGGAGCTCTGCTGCCTTGTTTAGATCATACTTGCTTTCCGCCTCTTCTAAATCCCGGCGGTATTTATCAAGCTGCTCACGCTTTTTCTGAAGCTGCTGCAAGCCGTTTTTCTCAAGCTCCCATTGTTTACGCAGTTGTTCTGTAGAGCTGCGAAGGCTGGTAATTTCCTCCTGCAGTGCTTCCAGACGCTTTTTACTTGCCTCATCCTTTTCTTTCCGCAATGCCTGCTCCTCAATCTCCAGCTGCATAAGGCGGCGTGTGACAAGGTCAAGCTCCTGCGGCATCGAGTCGATTTCCGTACGGATCATTGCGCATGCTTCATCAATCAGATCAATCGCTTTATCCGGCAGGAAGCGCTCGGTAATATAGCGGTTGGACAGCTCGGCTGACGCGATAATGGCACGGTCATGGATCCGCACACCATGATGAAGCTCAAAGCGTTCCTTCAAGCCGCGCAAAATCGATATCGTATCCTCAATGGACGGTTCGCGCACCATAACCTGCTGGAATCTGCGCTCAAGTGCCGGGTCCTTTTCGATATACATGCGATATTCATCAAGCGTTGTAGCACCGATACAGTGCAGTTCCCCGCGTGCCAGCATCGGTTTTAGCATATTGCCGGCATCCATCGCCCCGTCTGTTTTACCGGCACCGACAATCGTATGGATTTCATCAATAAAGAGGATAATGCGCCCCTCTGATTCCTTCACCTGTTTCAATACGCCCTTTAACCGTTCCTCAAATTGTCCTCTATAGCTTGCTCCTGCAATAAGAGCACTCATATCCAGTTCATATAATAGACAATCTTTTAACCCTTCCGGAACGTCCTTGCGCACAATACGTTGTGCGAGGCCTTCTACAATTGCTGTTTTCCCTACACCAGGTTCTCCGATGAGCACAGGATTGTTTTTCGTCTTACGCGTTAAAATACGAATGACATTCCGAATCTCCTCATCACGCCCAATAACCGGATCCATCTTGCCGTTTTTTACTTCTTCTATTAAATTGCGGCCGAATTGCTCCAGTGGCGGACGATTATCTTGTGTTTGCGTAAATTGCATAGCCTTTCCCTCCCTAAAAGTTTGACCATCTTTGACTAATTAAATTATAAACTACATTCAGTTAAAAATCAAAAATACAGCACTTCAAAATTTTTACTCTTATTACCAAATTCATTATGTTATCATAGTGTATATAGGGAAATTTCAGCTTTCCATCATAAGGTTAGGATGTGAGTGTAATGGTTTTGCTACACAGCATTCCGTTAAATATACAACAGCTATTTCAGAATTACGGATCAACAGTAAAAATGAAAAAAGGCAACTCGATTTTCCGTGAAGGAGAACGAGCAGAAAATATTTTTTTAATTGAACAAGGTACGGTACAGATTAGTAAAGAAACAGAACACGGGAAAGAACTGACACTGCGTATCTGCGGCCCGCATGCTTTGATCAGTGAAAGTGCAATGTTTTGCACAGTCAGCTATCATACGACTTCTTCCAAGACATTAGAAGACACCCAATTACTCTCGCTGCACACCGACACATTAGGGCAGCTGTTAACCGAAAATCCCCCATTGATGCTCGAATATATAAAATGGCTGCAAACGGAAAACCTGAAGCATCAAAGCAGGCTGCGGGACCTCATGTTAAACGGAAAAAAAGGTGCGCTCTTTTCCACACTGATCAGGCTGGCTAATACGTATGGTGAATTTCGGAGCGATAATGAGGTATTCATCAATTTCTCCTTAACGAATACCGACATTGCCAACCTCTGCGCAACAAGCCGGGAAATGATTAACCGTATGTTAAACGATTTAAAAAACTATCATATCCTTACATTTGATAAAGGATACATTACAATAAATGACATCCAATTTTTAAAGGATGAGATTGCCTGCGAAAACTGTCCCCTTACCATTTGCCGCATTGACTAAGAAAAGCATCTTCATGCCCGTTTTGCTATGACACTTGGGCTGATGTGTATAAAAAATCCCGCGTTTTACACCAAACGCGGGATTTCTACATTTCTATTCTTAGCGGATCCCTAATGCCATTTTTGCATAACGGGACATCATATCTTTTGACCATGCCGGCTGCCAGACGATATTTACATCAATATCTTTCACCTCTGGTAAATCTGCTAACGCCGTTTTTACTTGGTCAACAATAACCGGACCGAGCGGACAGCCCATTGACGTTAAAGTCATTGTGACAGTCGCTAATCCTTCTTCATTTAAATCTACATCATATACTAAGCCAAGGTTCACGATATCAATCCCTAATTCCGGATCGATTACATTTTCCAAAGCGCCTAACATGCTATCTTTCATATCTTGATCAATTGCCATTTTTACATCTTCCTTTCGCACTGTTGTGTAGGTTCATCATAACAAATCGTACAGCTTTATGCCAAATGTTCAGCCAGCCATGACGTAACAGCCAGTACGCCCGAACGGGAAACAGCATGTCCAGCTTTTTCATCAGCTATGTACTTCACCTTTAGCTCATTTTCCTGCTGAACAAGTTCTTCGTAGAATGGAAACGTCATATGGAATGGGACAACAGGGTCTTTTTTTCCGTGCCAGAACATGACCGGTACTTTTTCAAAAATTTCCGGGCGCTCTGTCAGGTCATATGGCTGTAGCGACTCTACGATAGCCTGCAGCTGCTCTTCAGTAAACGGAAGTTCCACACCCCGCTCCTTCATCTGCCGGAGCTGGTATTGGGCCATATCCGTATAGCTTACAACACCCATCAAGATACCGGCTGTTTCTATCCAATCATATGTTTTCAAACAACCAGCCGTCGTAATACCGCCCATAGACGTTCCGCAAATGCCTACTTTCCCTGTAAAGCCTTTTCCCCGTAACGTGTCATATAAACGTTGCACTTCTTTTATATTCTTTACGATAATGCGCCAAAACAGCGAATTCATTTGTGATTCCGGTAAATTTTCCGAACGTTCCCCGTGCATAAAGGCATCGGGCAAAATAACACGTACACCCTTTTCCACAAGATTATAAGCGTAATGGAGATTGTGTTCCTTTGCACTCATAAAACCATGCAGAAACATAACAATCGGCGCGTCTTTCTGCATTCCTTCATTATATACATGTAGCAAGGGAATCCCTTCCCAGTTTTCTTTCTGTACAATCACCATACTCACTCCTTCAGTATTTCTACCTTCCTAGCGTATCAAAAAACAGCTTCCTATGGTTACAATATTTTGACGAAACGGAAAGAATAAAGATAAAATTGTATCAATGTCGAAAGGAGCTTTTCTATTATGAAGCAGCATTTAATTGTATTAGATTTGGACGGTACACTATTAACCGATGATAAAGTCATTTCCCCCTATACAAAAAATATTTTGGCAAAAGCACAAGAAGCAGGCCACCAGGTGATGATTGCGACGGGACGCCCTTTCCGCGCAAGCCAGCTTTACTATAAGGAACTCGATTTAACAACACCGATCGTTAACTTCAATGGTGCTTTCATCCACCATCCTCTCAACAGATCATGGGGCGTTATGCATTCCCCTATCTCGATGAGTGTCGTCCACGATGTCGTGGATTCAGTCAACAAATTCCAGTATGAAAACCTCATTGCCGAAGTGATTGACGATGTATATCTTCACAATGAAAATGAAGAATTAATGAGTGTATTTAATATGGGCAATCCCCGCGTGACAACAGGCAATTTAAAGCTAAATCTGCATGAGGATCCGACGAGTCTGCTCATTCAGGCAAACGAACGAAATGTGCCGATGATCCGGAAGCACCTAGAGGATGTCCATGCCGAGCTGATCGAGCACCGGAAATGGGGCGCCCCTTTCCCTATCATTGAAATTGTCCGTAAAGGGATGAGTAAGGCGGTTGGCGTTTCCAAAATCGCGCATGAATTTGAAATACCGAAGGATCGCATCATTGCATTTGGTGATGAGGATAACGATTTGGAAATGATTGATTATGCGGGAATCGGAGTAGCGATGAGCAACGGGATCGATGAGCTGAAATCCGTCGCAAAAGAAGTGACATTAAGCAATAATGAGGATGGTATTGGGAAATTCCTTGCTGACCGGTTAGGCTTATAAAGTAAAAAGACGAAATCATCCTAAATGGAGATTTCGTCTTTTTATTACAAATTACTTCGCTCCAACTGGCTCTTCAGCTACAAGCTCGATATCTTGTAATTCTGTTGGGGCATTGTAATCAACATCGTAGTTTTTCACGCGTTTGTTCACTGGGAACAATTCGTAACGGAACTGCATTGGAATAACAACCGCATTTTCTTCCATGTACTCTTGGTAAGCACGGAACTGTTTAGCACGGTATGCGCTGTCCATCGCTTCTGAAGAGTCAATATTATTTAAGATTGTTTCCAATTCTTCCGTTGTGTAACGACCTAAGTTATTAGCTGATGTTCCTGAATACGTAGCGAATGGAGATGGGTTTGTACCAGTTCCCCAAGCACCCATAAACACATCGATTTCCGGATCGTCAGCACGTACTTTATCATAGAATGAGTTGAAGTCAATTAGACGACCAGTAGTCAATACTACATTTAGTCCGACATCTTTCCAGTTTTGCAGGTAGTAAGAAATGATATCTTCCTGTGTTTGGTCACCAGACATAGCTGCCAGCTTGATTTCAAGCGGCTTGCCGTTTTTGTCTTCACGAATTCCATCGCCGTCTACATCTTTGTAGCCTGCTGCATCTAAAATTTCATTTGCTTTCGCTTCATCATACGTGTAGCCTTCTAATGAATCGTCAAAGAATGTCTCGAATACTGGTGGAATCATAGAATTTGCACGCTCACGTAAACCGTTATAGTACACTTCTGAAACTTCTTCAATGTTTAATGCATAGCCCATTGCTTTACGCAGCTCTACATCGCCCATTTTTGCATTTTCAAAATCAGAGACAACTTTTTTATCCGTAGTATCGTATTTACCAAGCTTGAAGCTTAAGTAAGAGTAGTAAAGCTCTTGGCGCCCTAAAATATCGATATTATCCAGGTCTTTTATTTCTTGCCATTGTGTAGCATTGAAGAACTGAGCAATATCATATTTCCCTTCCTTCATTGCAACAGAGATAGAAGTTGGCGGTACAACTTTCACTAATACACCGTCTAATTTTGGCTTACCTTTCCAGTAGTGTTCGTTCGCAACAAACTGAACAGATTCTCCCGGAACGATTTTATCAAATTTAAATGCCCCTAATGTTACAGGCGCTTTACGTACTAAATCATGCGCTAGTAAATCAGCTACAGGGATATCAGCCAGCAAGTGAGATGGTTCTGCATAACCCCAAAGACCGTCACCGCCATAGAACACTGCTGGTGATAATTTTTTGAAACTGATTTCCAATGTTGTTTCGTCCACTTTTTTCAAGCCTGAAATTGTTTCTGCTTGACCTGCATGAAACTCTTCAGCACCAATAATATTTTGGAAGTCACCATCATAGCGTACACCTTCATAATCAGGATCAGCAATAATTTCGTATGGCAAAATTAAGTCTTCAATTTTTAAAGGCTCACCGTCAGACCATTTTACACCCTCGCGGATTTTAACAGTCGCTTTATTATTTTCCTCATCAACTTCTAAAGATGCAATGCCTTCGTCTGTAATTCTAAACTCGCCATCAACAGCAAATAGTGAGTTTGATGCCCAATTCATTAGCTCAGCATCATAACCGTCATCATAAAGTTCCCAGTTGAAAATACCTTGGAACGGCTCATCTTTTACCATCGCTACTTGAAGAACACCGCCTTCAATTGCGTCGCCTTTATTTTCTACGCTTAGGGGTAATAATGCATCATCTGAGCCAGCTTCTTCTTCGCCTTTCGGAGTTGAAGAACCTTCATCTTTTGTTGAATCGTCGCTATCGTTACATGCTGCTAAAACCAAAAGCACCGCAAGTAACATCGCTAGTAATGACCAACTTTTGTTTTTCATCGTTTGTTCCTCCCTTTTTATGCCGACATTCTCTAAAATCCGCCAGCTATTTTAAATATATACAAACACATTTATTGACTAAATGTGAAAGTACCAGTGTTGATAAAGATAGAATAAAAATAGGAAATTTTCAGTCTATTAAACCGGTAAATATAGAGACTAACGTGATTAGTCTCTATATTTGTGTATTAGCCTAACCGCTGTTTCGCATCTGCCGCACGTCTTAATGCTTGCCCTATATAGTTAATAGCTAACATCATGAATAGGATAAACACAGCGGCCGGCAGCCAGCACCACCAATATTCATAAAGAACAAGCGGGTTATTCGCATAACTTACAAGTGTTCCCAATGATGGTGTAGACGGTGGAAGACCAAATCCTAAATAGGAAAGGCCGGTTTCAATTCCCACATTCCCTGCAAAATTCAACGTCATTTCAACAATTAAAATTGAGCTTAAGTTAGGCATAATTTCCTTGAAAATAATAATGAAATCATTTGTTCCAAGAGTTTTAGAGGCATTGACATAGTCCCGGCGGCTTTCCGACAATGCCTTTGATCTCACGAGCCGCGCCGTTCCCGTCCATAAGAAGATACTCATGATCATTACAAATGCCCATATATCATACTTCGGCACAATCGATACAAATACAATGATCAGCATCAATGATGGAATTGTAATAAAGAAATCTATAATACGCATAAACATATTATCAATCCAGCCACCAAAGTATCCACACATCAATCCTACCACAATTCCAAATATACCTGTAATTAATGTAATGGAAATAGCAATGGCAATGGAATTTCGAGCGCCAATAACCAGCTGTCCTAAAATATCCCGGCCGCCTTGATCTGCACCAAGGAAATATGACCCTAGTCCACTATATTGCTCACTGCCTGGTGCTGCATATTTATCACGAAGCGAAATTTTCATTAATGCTTCCTTGTCGATAAACCATGCCCAGATAAATACACCCAAAATAACAACAATGAGACCGACTAAAGAAAATAATGCGATTTTGTCTTTTTTAAATTCTCTCCAGATTACCTGCCAGCCGGTAGGAGGAGAACTTACAGCTATTTCTTTATTTTCAGTTAATTCAATAGACACTTTTTTTCACCTCTCCTTATTGTTTATTAGCCTGTCTATTCAATTCGAATACGCGGGTCAACAATGCTCATAATGATATCCGATAATAGACTACCTAATAACGCCAAGAAGCCATATAGCATAACGAGTGCCGTGATGACACTATAATCGCGGGATGTAATAGAGGAAATGAACAATTGCCCCATACCCGGATAGCCGAAAATCGTTTCGATGAAAATAGAGCCCCCTAATAGACCTGTAATAGTAAAGCCTATAAATGCAGCAATCGGCAACAAGGAATTACGGAAAATATGACGGGAATACACTTTTTTCATCGGTATCCCTTTACTGCGAGCTGTGCGCACATAGTCCTGTCCTTTTGCATCGATAATCTCTGATCGTAAATATTGAATAACCGTTGTCGTAGCAAGAATGGCATATGTAAATGCCGGCAATAAAATATGATAAATTTTGTTCATTGTATAACCAAATGTTCCAGGGTCATATTTAATATCTACCGAACCGCTCGTCGGGAACCAGCCTAGCGTATACCCGAAGAAGAACAGGAACAGCAGTGCTAAAATGAATGTCGGTATTGCATATGAAATAAAGCTGTATAAAATGATAGAGCGGTCCAGCCAGGAGTTGTGATAACGTCCAGCCAGTACACCTAACGGAATAGCGATTACATATAATATGATAACACTTACCAATGACAGCCAGAATGTATTGATAGCACGCTCTCCTATCAATGCGCCTACATCTCGTTTAAATGTATAACTCATCCCGAAATCCCCTTGGAATGCATTCCCCATCCAACGCGCATACTGCTCATACCATGGATCATTCAAACCGAATTTTTCACGCAGCTCCTCAATACGTTGCGGGTCTGTTTCCGGTGTAATCATCCCACTGAACGGATCACCAGGCATAAATTTTGCCATGATGAAGATAATCAAGCTTAATACAAAAAGCTGTGGAATCATAATTAAAAAACGCCGAACTATCGTTTTCCACATATTAGATTCCCTCCTTCACTTGCGTTGCAGAAGATGTCGCAGCTACTAAATGGCTGCCTGTAACCGGTATTAAATCAAATACCCGCCCATTTGCATCGAAATATTTTACATGTTCCTGCTGATAGTTTTTTTCTACCACAATTCTTTCACGCTTCCGTTCTTCACGTCCGATTGGCGTACTCCCCGGAATAGCGGACAATAACCGTTTTGTGTAAATATGCTGCGGATTAGTATAAATTTCTTTTTTTGTGCCTGTTTCTACGAATCTGCCTTTATACATAATATTAATATAATCACACATATGTTTAACAACACCTAAGTCGTGGGAAATGAATATATAGCTTAGACCATACTCATCTTGGATATCTTTCATAAAGTTCAGTACCTGTGCCTGCACAGAAAGATCAAGTGCTGATACCGGTTCATCGGCAATAATCAATTTAGGATTTGTCGCAATGGCACGTGCAATTCCTAAACGCTGTTTTTGGCCGCCCGAAAATTCATGCGGATATTTCAGCTTCGCATCTTCCGGCATACCGACGATTGCCAACAATTCATTGATTTTTTTCGTCTCTTCCTGAGGTGTCAGGCTTAGGAAGTTCCGGATTGGCTCAGCCAGAATGTCCTGAACACGCTTTCTTGGATTCATACTAGAATGAGAGTCTTGGAAAATCATCTGAATATCACGGTTGTAGGACGAATTCCGGTCACGCCGGCGATTCGTTACATCCTTGCCTTCGTAAACAATCGTTCCGGAAGTAATTTTTTCTAATCCAATAATAGATTTACCCGTTGTGGATTTACCACAGCCCGACTCACCGACAAGACCATATGCCTTACCGCGTTCGATTTCCATCGTAATACCGTCTACGGCATAAGTATAGTCAATCACTCGATTGAAAAATCCTCCGCGAATCGGGTAATGGACTTTTAAATCATTGATTTGCATAAAGCTCATGATGTTTGTCCTCCTTTTCGCCCTTAAAGTGGAAATGCTTATAACAGGAACATCTTACAAAATGACCTTCCGATACTTCATGCAACTGCGGATTCGCCTCATGAGCCGACTCTGGAATCCAGGAAATACGGGGAGCAAAACGGCATCCCTGACGCGGCAGCTTCATTAAAGAAGGAACAATTCCTTCAATTACATTTAATTTCTCATTTTCACTATTCATTTGCGGAATAGAGTTAAATAAAGAACGTGTATATGGATGTTTAGGATTGGCAAATAATTCTTCGACAGATGCTAATTCAATAATCTGACCGGCATACATAACTGCTACCCGATCGGCCACTTCTGCTACAACGCCAAGGTCATGGGTAATTAAAATAATACCGGCGCCTGTTTCCTTTTGCAGCTCAATCAGTAAATCCAAAATCTGTGCCTGAATCGTTACGTCCAATGCTGTTGTCGGCTCATCGGCAACGATGATTTGCGGCTTACAGCTAATAGCAATCGCTATAATGACCCGCTGCCGCATCCCGCCGGACAACTGGTGCGGAAACTGACGTGCCACCCGCTCAGGATTTGGGATTCCTACTTGATTTAGCAGTTCCAGTACCCGGGCTTTGCGTTTGTCTTTTGAAAAGTCCGTATGATAAATAAGACCTTCCTCAATTTGCTCACCAATGCGCATTAAAGGATTTAAAGCTGAAAGCGGATCTTGGAAAATCATGCCGATTTCCAAACCGCGAATGTCGTTAAAATCATCTTCTGTCATCTTGGCTAAATTTTTATTTTTATATAAAATTTCACCTTGTACCCGTGTTTTATTATGATCATGCAGCCCAATAATCGATGTAGCCAATGTACTCTTTCCACATCCGGATTCTCCAACAATGGCTAAAATTTCATTTTTACGTAATGTAAGTGAAACGCCATCTACAGCATCAAAATAAGCATCGCCGACTCGGAATCCTGTATGTAAGTCTGTGATCTTTAATAGTTCCTCTGACGTTCTCAATTGCCTGCTCCTTCCTAAACTTTATAGGTATGAATATTTAGAATATTTATCTTACCATTTAATAGATAAAGAATGACAATCATCCTAAAAAGCAAATAATGATAATATTCATTTATAGATGTTTTGAATTATACTCTTTTAAAATAGACCTAGTCAATATATTCATGACAAATTATTCTGACATAATTAAATAGTTTGTATATTCTATTTAAAAAAATAGTTTTAAAATCCTGCACACTTTAGTGCTTTAAATCGATATAAATCTCTTCATTTTATTGGCCTTTTTATCACCAGCTTCCAACTTACCAGTTATTGTAATATTATTTTGAAAAAACTAAATACATGAATAAACAATGTATTTTTATCCCATTTATGAATAAGTTTCTTTTAAAATGAGGCTAAATTTATCTATGCCTTTCTATAAATCCTTTGTTAGTATGTATGCAAAAAACTACACACATATTAACGGAATTTTCTGAATAAAAGGTTAGACGTCTATCGTTTAGACTTCATGGCCCTTTTTACAATATCGTTTTTTGTAAAAAAATGCAATATAATTTTCATTTTTCCGTTTTAAGGTTCATCTCCGTAACATGGGGTTGATTTTCGTTCTGGCTGGACGCTTTCCTGGGGGCACGGCTCCAACTAAATGATTTCGGGGAT
>DEQA01000340.1:9418-17142 GCA_002359075.1 Planococcaceae bacterium UBA3378 | reverse complement strand
GATTTTCCGCACGTGCTGATCCCCAAGGAGTCGCCAGCCGCCACTCCAATCAACTCGTGATCATACTAATTTGTCATTGCAACTTATGGTGAAGACCCTGTTTTAAACAGAAATGGACAAATAACAAGGGCCCTGGATGGTCACTCCATCCAAGGCCCTCTCGTTTTATTTTTCTGTATTTTGTACTGCCCGGCGCTTCCGACCGCGCTTTACTACTATGACAACAAATGCTGTAAATAAAATATACACAATAGCAAGGCTAATCACATAAGACATATTGATTCCTGTCTCATCAATTACTTGGTAAACCTCTATATTTTCCCGGTCTAAAATGACAGGGTAATTCCCCTCTTTATTCACACGGATAATATCACTTTCAAACATTCCCCGCAGCTCTTTTCCTTCACCAATCACATCGGTTGTAAGATCTATCCGGTTTGTGATACTCGTATTATTGATGACCACAATCCACGATTCCTCATCCGATTGACGCTTAAAGACAAGGAAACCATCTTTATTTTCCAATACTTCGAACTTTCCATGGCGAAGTGTGGCCGAGTCATTGCGAAGCGTTTGAAGATTTTTGATGAAATCTATTAATTCCTCATCTGTTTTAAAATTATAAAGCTGGTGGGATTCAGAACCGGCTTCCCCGTTCATCCCGATTTCCGTACCATATTGAATTACCGGTACGCCCGGCATTAATAATGTAGCTGCATAGGCTAATGGAAGCCGGTTCGGCGGATACCCGTTGCCTTCATCTGACATAACCGCGTAAGTAAAACGATTTGTCCAGATGGAGTCCATCATCAGCTGCGACGGCTTCGTATTCCCTTCGACTACGCCTTCTACATATTTTGTTACTTCACTCGCCGGCAAGTCGACATTTTTGTATGACTCGCTGAATAAGGACGGTGTTTCGGCATGGAAATCCGCATCAAAATCCGCCGTACTCTCTTCATTTGAAATGACGTACATATCTTTATCTACTTCTTTAATAGCATAGATCAGCTCATTAAGAAATGCCGGGTCCGCTCCATTTATATTTGTTAAACGGATGCCGCTCACTTCGTAAGTAGAAACAAAATCGACAATTGCTTTTTTCAGAGCAGCCTGGAAATCGGCATTATCTAAAGCAAATTGGGCTTTTCCATTTGCCGTGCCTGCTACCCACGCTTTTTTAGACGTATCCTGTACCCATTCATGATTTGCACTAACGTTTGTCAGCGGAAAATCTACCATCACCTTCATATCTTTATCCTGGAAAAACTTTATCATATCAGTAAACTCTTGGGCCGTACCGAAGTGTGGCTCAAATTCCGTATAGCTCGTTACAGAAGAGCCATCATACTTTTCCGTTGCAAAAACGGAGCCAACCGATAAAACCGTATAGCCCATATCGATAATGTGATCTCCCCGGCTGATTAAACCTGCAAAATCTCCTCCTGCAAACTGCGTCGGATCCTGTGTATCTACATTTACATCATTTGCCCCCGAGCCGTTAAAATAACGGTCCACCAGCACATCATATATACTCTCATCAGTGATTGTACGTGCCTCTTCCGCCTGCATAGGCGCTGCGGAAAAGCTCATCGCCAGCAAAACACCCGCTGCGGCTGTACCGATCCATTTCTTAAATCCCAAACTAATCCCTCTCTTTCAAACCAATCCACAGTTCATTTTACCAAATTTTATTTCTTATGTAGTATGTTTTAAAAATAAAGATGTCAATATACGTCAAATCCGTGACAAGGAATTTCTTTACAGTACAAGGCTCGTGCAAAGTAACTCCATTATTTCCATCGGCTCTTTATTGGCTGATCATCTTTTATTCTAGACTGCTAGAACAGCCGGTTTTGTGCTGGTGAGACTTTCTCTTTCTCTAGTAAATAAACAAACAATTAAAAAGAAAAAAGCTTTGAAGATTTCTGCATCCTCAAAGCTTATTTGTTAGAATAAATCCCAGCCAATTCCGCCGCTTAAGCCTAAGTATAATGTTACTAAAAATACGATAGCGAATAATACCCAGAAAATGTTAACCGATTTCCCTTTGTTTTTGCGAACTAGAATCATTTCCATAAAGCCGATCACTAGAATACCAAATAACACTTTCATGTCATACGTCATACCGCTGCCATTATGTGTTGATGCGATCATATCGCGGTATTCAAGGAATAAAGCACCGCCCGTGATGATGATCAGGATGTAGAAAACACGTAATACCATATGCACACCTGTCATCTTCTTCGGAGAGACAACTGCGATGAAAAATAGAATCAATGCAATAATCCACGTTGTAAGATGCAGATGTGTGCTGCTTGTTAAAAAGTCCATTTTTTGGTTCCCACTTTCTATTTTTTCTCTTCATGCAATATCCTACCATGTCAAAGCCCGCGTATTCAATGAATTAGGCTGTTTCCACCCTTTCTCTGTAACAAATTTGTCAAAATAGAGTCTTAGAAAGGAGAATACGAGCATGTTCTGTCTTTTCACTGGCAAAGGGTCTATGGCAGACAGACTGCCTGGAAACTGCCCTGAATTTCCAGTAAGGAATGCGATGTCCAGTAAAAAGAGGGTGTCCAGAAAGTAATATCTTTCAGGACACCCCCTTTTATGATCCATTATGAAATATTGCTCCTGTGGTGGTCGCCTTATGCTACCATCCTCGTCGCAAAAGTTCCGTCTCAAAATGACTTTTCAGACGGAATCTTCTCTATCTATTACTCTCTTGCCGTGAACCGTCATTTTTTTATGCAAAATGGTTTACTAATGTGCCGATTCCTTCAATGGAAACCTTTACTTCGTCTCCTGCCTTCAGGAATTTTGGCGGATTCATTGCCTTTCCTACTCCTTCAGGGGTACCTGTTAAAATAACATCCCCCGGCTCAAGTGTCACATATTGAGAGACAATTGAAATGATATCCGCTACCGGGAACATCATATCCTTTGTCGAGCCGTTTTGGCGGAATTCCCCGTTTACTTTTGTGACGATTGTTAGATTTTGAGGATCTGGAATTTCGTCTTTTGAAACAAGGTATGGTCCTAGCGGGCATGTGCCATCCAGGCTCTTCCCAAGGAAAAACTGCTGATGGCGGTACTGTACATCCCGCGCTGACAGATCATTGCCGATTGTATAGCCAAAAATATAATCATATGCCATTGCTTTTGGGATATTGCTGCCGCGCTTGCCGATGACTACCGCCAGTTCTCCCTCATAATCAAGGGAATCTGTTTTATCTGCATGGACAGGTAATGTCTCTTCATCTGCTGCAATGGCAGTCGGGGATTTCGTAAATAGCATAATATTTTCAGGCGCCTTTTCAGCCCCCATTTCAATAGCGTGCTCATTATAATTTTTCCCTACACATAAAATATTTTTCGGTGTGCGCGGGATCGGCGAAAGCCATTCGATTGCTGAAAATGTATACTTAAACGCATCCGCTTTCTCACTTGCAAGTGCCGCTTCCACTAATTTTCGTGTCTGCTCTACAAATTCAAATCCCAGAGAGATACCGTCAATAATGGTAGACGGGAATGTTGGCAGGACGTTCAACTCTTCCTGAATTTTTAACACGTCCCATACTGCGTCTTCTTTTTTCACTTTTGGTCCGAATTTTACTTGTCCGTCTAGCTTAAACGATAAGAGTTTCATAGTGTACAAGCGCTCCTTCTCTTTTCTCCATCATACCGCAAAATTTCATAAATTACCTTACTTTTCTGAATACGTTTTTCCGTAAGTATATCTCTTCACTGCTGCTTCAAGCGGCCCCTGTTTAAATTTAGATAGCCAAAGCTCTGACATAATCACCTGTATCACATAGATGCCGAGTACAATATAAACAGCTGTTGGCACATCAATTTTGCCGTAAAGCCCAAAACCGTAATGATAAAAAATCGTTGTACAGATGACCGATTGAAGAATGTACATCGTCATGGACATACGGCCCATTTTGGCAATCGGAGAAAGCCCCTTCCCTACTGCAGGAATCATACATAGCAGGACAATAATGGCGATATAGCCGACTGACAGCATCGGACCGCCGACATACACCTTCAAATAGTACAGTAAATACGTATAGGAAAAAGTGGTCGGGGCACTTTTAATGAAAAGACCGACCGCTGTAAAGCCGATCGCCAGGAAAATCCACAGCCCTTTCAGTTCTTTTGCCCGTTCGATCAGCCGCCATTTTGCCGCTGCTGCCCCAATGAGCATAAATGGCAAAATAATAAACAGTGAGCTAAACCACATACCTATACTCATCTGCATCGATAAATCATGCAGCCGCTGCATAAACGCATCCATATAGCCGCCGGTAGAATAAGCTGTTACTGCTTCTTGTACACTTTGGATATCTACTGCCATTTCGTCCATTTCCATAGTAAGCATGCCGCCCAAGCTGAACATAAGTAAATAAAGTCCGTGGATCAATCCTTGCAGCACTAACCCAATTGTCAGCAGCACCCAGCTGTTATAGCGGATAAGGGCCAAGACAAAAAAGCCGCAGAAAGCATACATAGCGATAATATCTCCCCACCATAGGAAAAGAGCATGCAGCATTCCGATGATGAATAAAATGGCCAGACGTTTCGGCGCAAATTTATAAAAATTCGTGCCCGTCCGCTCGGCTTTCATATACTGCATTGCTAACCCATACCCGAATAACATGGAAAATAACGGATAAAAACTACTTTGTACATAAATATCGAGTGTTTGGTGCCAGATAATGTCCACTGCCTCCGTAAACCAATCATGTAACGAAATATAAGGCTGAGGCAGATAAAAGCCGAATATATTGACCAGTAAAATCCCCAGCAGACTAAAGCCGCGGATAATATCAATCGTTGTCACGCGCTCATTCAGTTGTGTCGGTTGAAAATTCAAATAAAGCCCTCCTCTACTCTTCCTCTATCTTACAATACATCCAGGCCATTTCGAATACCCACCCGCCATTTCGTAAAAATATACTATTTTTGGTTTAGAAATAAGAAAAGGATGTACCTCTCACAGTACATCCTATCTCTTCTTTATAAAGTTAGTGCCTCTCCTGTATCATACAGATAAAGGATCCGCTCATCGACTTGAATATGATTAATTGTACGGATGGCTTCCTCGTAAATCGCCAGCTGGAGACCATACCGGTCCTTCATTTCCTTCGTTAAGGCCGGCTCCTGATCAAACGGCGGTCTAATGCGGTCCGTTTTATAATCAAGCAGCACCCAGCGCCCCTCTTCATCCTGAAACAGACAGTCGATAATCCCCTGCACAATTTGTGCGTCCCCTTCTCTATCTGTTCGGCTGAGGGTAAACGGTACTTCCCGAAGCATGAAGGACGCCTGTGTAAAGCGTTTTCCAATCGGCGAGGAGAAGAATGTCATCACATCTTCCATGTTGATCGCATCCGCTTCCCGCTGATGAAGAAGTTGACGTTCTACAAGGCCAGTTAAAAAGGCATTCGCCTCCTGAAGGCTTGCAAATCCTTGCTGCGGCACATGCTGCATCACCGTATGCACAACGGTTCCCCGCTCTGTTGCTGTCAGTTTCTTTTCCTGTACAAACATCGGTCTACGAACAAGCCCTTTACTTGATTGCTTTAAAAGGTTAAACGGCGGGTCCTGCTCTTCTGCCCGCTGCATGGCTTCATAGCGCTTAATCTCCGATACGGACGTTTTGGATTTTTTATTGACTGCCTGCATATATGGATATACGGTCGTAAAGCGCTTCGTCAGTTCATTTACGAGCGATTCATCTACTTCCGGCTGTTCTACTGGCACTTGGTCCTCAACTTCTCCGATTTTTTTCTGCACATAGCGGCTACTTGGAATCACTTCAATTTTCCATAAAAAATCGGTCACGAGCTCAGCGCTCTCTTCCTCCTCGACAAGAAGAGGCTTAAAGTCCTCATGCCGAGCTACAGCCGGACCAATCCAATCTAAATACGTTTTGGCACCGGCACGGATATGGTTTGGCAATAAGGCACCTTTAGGCAGCTCCTGGACCTCGCTCCATTTTTTCAGCGTATCGTCCCAATCCTTTACAGAGCCTACAAGGATTAATTTCTCTTTGGCCCGTGTCATCGCTACATAAAGAATCCGCATTTCTTCGGCCTTCATTTTCGCTACCCGTTTATTTTTCAGCGCTAAATACGGTAAAGACGTGTACATTACCCGGTCCTGCGGATGGACGGCTTTTACAGCCATCCCAAATTCCTGGTCAAATAAATAATAGCCGTGGAAATCCATCATATTAAACTGGCGCCCGAGCCCTGCTACAAATACAATCGGGAATTCCAGCCCTTTTGATGAGTGAATCGTCACAAGACGGACGACATCGTCTGCTTCTCCGATTGATTTGGCGATCCCTAAATCATCACCGCGTGATTTCATCCGGTCAATGAAACGCAGGAACCGGAACAAACCGCGGAAGGATGTTTTCTCATAGGACAGCGCACGGTCATGCAGTGCCCGAAGATTCGCCTGGCGCTGCTTCCCGTTGGCCATAGCCCCTACCATTTCGTAATAATTCGTTTTTAAATAAATATCCCAGATCAAATCCGCCAGCGGTCCGCGACGGGCCTCGGCGCGCCATATCCGAAGATGCGCCAGGAACTTTTCAAGCTTTCGCAATGTCATCGGGTGAATCGTGCCCGTCTCCTGCTGCAAATATGTTTTCAGTGCCTGATAAAACGGCACATTGCGCTCGGCAAGACGGATTTCCGCCAGCTCATTTTCCGTTAGCCCGATAAATGGCGCCCGTAAAACAGACACAAGCGGGATATCCTGGTAAGGGTTGTCGATTACCTTCAATACATTCAGCATAATCATTACTTCGAGCGCATCAAAATAGCCTTTGGATGATTCGGCATATAACGGAATACCGGCTGCCTTGAACTCCTCCGACAGCTCGGAAGCCCATGTCATGGAGCGCATTAAAATAACAATATCGCTATAGCGAATAGGGCGTGTCGTTCCGTCTTTTGGGTTAAATACCGGATACTCCGATTCCACCATCTGCTGAATACGGCTAATAATATAGCGGGCCTCCTGCTGGGAAGCTTGCAGGCTTTCCAATTCTTCTGCCTCGACATCTGTCTCTTCCCCGCCCCATGCCGCTGTATCCGTCATATCGTCGCCTTCGTTCAGCAGCACAAGCTCTACCGGAACATTTTTCTTATTATAGTTCGCCTTGAATTTCAGCGCAGCCTTTTCATCATAATTAATCTCTCCGACCGCCTCATCCATCAGCTGCTCAAATACATGGTTTGTACTATTTAATACTTCCTCACGGCTGCGGAAGTTTGCGTTTAAATCAATTTTCAATCCTGTTCGGATCTCTTCTTCTGCAGACAGCTGGAACTGTTTATACTTGTCCATGAAAAGGCGCGGCTCTGCAAGACGGAAGGCATAAATACTTTGTTTCACATCGCCGACCATAAACATATTGCCGTTTTCTGTACTGCCCGTTTTCACCAGCTGAAGGATCGTCTCCTGCAGCATGTTCAATATGGATAGGTAAGCCTTTGAAGTTATCTCCAGCTTTTCCCCCCATTCACACCGTACGTGAGAGTTTCCCCTCATACGGCGTTCCATCAATTCACGGCTCTTAAACTAACATTTCATTTTCAACTTTGACTCTTAGTGTATTCTTCAAAGCCTTTGTCTTCGTTGTTTCAGTCAATTTCCTCACCTCACCAATTCATAGTGAGATTTCTGTGATTCCATTTCTC
>DEQA01000340.1:0-9356 GCA_002359075.1 Planococcaceae bacterium UBA3378 | reverse complement strand
TGGCTATCCCTCCACCGCTTATTATCACGGCTTCACCGGTACTGTGCCATCACTTTCACTGCATTTAAAATGAGGTTATACAAATCTGTTTTCCCTCATACCGCTTCTTCAATTGCAATCTCTCCACGTAAGCAGCTTTCCACGTTCCAAGAATCATATCTGTACATCCAGAATCCTTAGGTCATTTCTTTAGCCCTGTTAGCTGGATGATGCCTGTAACATCATAAGGTGTTTCATAAAGACGAATCTTACTCCACCTCACTAACCCAAACACTGTTGGACTGTCCTTTCGAACAGCTATACCTCTAGAGCCGTACATTCGAAATTTCGTCATTAGATGATTGTTCACCTAAATTCTAACCATAGACTCTCTTATAGAACCCCAGTCTATCTGTCACACAGAATACCTCTATTCCGCTTTCCTTCTTGCGATTAGGGTGACGTTCAACTGTCTTCACCGAGCTTATAACCCCATTTTGATTGCCCAAAATGACGCTATTCGGAGGATTAGGCGAGCCTTTCAGAGCGTTACCTCATCATTCGACTCTTCTGATTCTTAGTTCTCCTAACATTCGTTAGTGGCTAATCTTTTCAATTAGCAACGTGTCGCACCGTCCTGGTACTCATCAACAAGCACTTCCTTAAACCGTTCCTGGAAATCCTTTGCTACAGACGATGGATGTCGCTCATCATCTGTCAAAATCTCCAGTGCATAATGCTCTAAATCCGAGAAATCGACCAACCCTTTTTCCAGCTTGGCCGCCTTGAATGCCTCACTATAAACGATCGTCAAATGAACAAGCGATTCGATAATCGGCTTCATCATCCGCATTTCTTCGAGCAGCCGCTCAGGCGAACGCGTAAAGTATGGTGTTTTCACCTTTTTCGTAATGATGTCCTTTGCTGTATTGCGCAGCTTCATTGCTTTTTCTTTTGCGGCTTCATCGAACATATCGTTTTTACCCAGCCGCGGCATTGTCGCCCATTTTAAATTGCCGAGCAGCTCGTACACTTCCTGCCATGTTCCTTCTTTCAGCAGCTGAAGAAGGGTATTCAGGATCAGCTCGTCTGCCTGGATCACTTTTTCATAGCTTAGTAAACCATATGATTGCGTAGCATAAGAACTCATTTCCTCGATCTGTGATTTGGCCATTATCACTTCATTCATCAATGCTTCCTTCACTTCGGTAATGAAGAACAGCTCGTCCACCTTTGTGCCCGCCGGAATATCATAGGCATCCGGCAGTGCTTTCAGCCATTCATACGGCGTCGGGTGAACACGTGACATTTCGTATAATTTATCGACCAGCTGCTCGATTTGCTGGTCGCTTCGGTCAGAGGTAAAGCTGTCAACCAGCGTATACATCTCTTCCAGGCTGATCGTTTCCTCCAGCCCGCCGTATGCCCGTTCCAGCACATTCATCAATACATCATCCCGCAGCATGGCCACCTCATCCTGGCTGGCTATGCGGAAGCCCGGATCGAGGTCAATCATATAGGCATATTGCCGGCAAATTGTCAGGCAGAAAGAGTGCAATGTAGAAATCTGCGCCTTTCCAATCAGGCTCAGCTGACGGCGAAGAAACCGGCTGTCAGGTGCCTTGGCAATTTCCTTTTCGAGGGCTTCCGCCATACGGCTCCGCATTTCTGCGGCCGATGCATTCGTAAACGTCACGACAAGCAGCTGATCTACATCAACCGGATTGTCCTTATCCAGCACTTTTTGAATTAACCGTTCAATCAATACAGCTGTCTTCCCGGAACCCGCTGCAGCAGCTACTAAAATATCACGGCCCTTCGAATCGATCGCAAGCTGCTGTTCCGTCGTCCATTTTGTCTTTTGCGCTTCATTTGTCGCCATCTATACCACACTCCTTCTGTATTTGCTGCATGACGTCTTCTTTCTCCATCTTCGGCAAATCCCGGTATCCCTGTGAACCGTCACTCGGGTCAAATTGGCAAACTGATTTGAAGTTGCAGTATTCACATGCTGTTTTTTGTTGTAAGCGGTACGGGGCAATGGCTGTCTTGCCTTCATAAATTTCATTGCCGGCTTCCTTATGCTTTTCCAAAACAAACTGCTGCAATGTCGGTAATAACTCTTCTTCCACGACAATGGAGCCTTTTTTGAAGGAGCCGTCCTTTTTTGTCATCCCGACCTTGATTACCTTTGAATCTCCGCGGTTTTCAAGTGTCTCATCCATGGCAGTTAGTACCTTTTCGTTCGTTGTGACTAATCCTGTCATCCGGTATTCCTCTAGACGTTTCAGCTCCTGTACATTCACATCCACAAGGTCCTGGAAGGAAAGCAGCGGGTCATGTACATGCACATAGAGCATGCCTGCCGGTGATACAAGCACTTCTTTGTTTTCATTTGGCAGCAGCTCTTCGACATTTCGCAGTGCTACATCCAAATACGTTAGCAGCTGCAGCGACAGACCGTGGTACACTTCGTTTAAGCTGACCATATGGCGGGATGATTTGTAATCTACCACCCGCAGATGCACTTTATCCCCATCATCATAGGCATCGATTCTATCAATCTGTCCGCGCAGTACCATTTTCCGGTTATGGCGAAGGGACAGCTCTAAAGCAGAAAGCGGCTTTTCCTGTTCCTTCGTCGATTTCTGGTCGAACTTGCCAAATGGCTTTTCATGGGCAATCGGCTTAAATTTCGAATACTGTGCCTGCTGTGTCAAGGCGTATAATGTTCTTGCTACGATACGGATCAGTTTTTCCTTGATGTACAAATAACGGGAAGTGCTGTCCAAAATATTATAAGAAAATACCGCTACAAGCGGATTGACCGTCGTCCGTGCCTTTTCAAGACATTCCCCGTATGTTGTAGGCGGCATGTCCCCGCTTGTTAAAATCGTCCGCAATGCTTCATGGAATAAATCCCCCATCGCAAAGGATTCCAGCTTGTATTGCTGCCGCTCCTGCAGCTGAAGACCATACGTAGTAAAATGTGCAAATGGACAGCTGTAGAACTTTTCAATCCGGGAGACACTCGCAGATAATTCATCCCCGTATAACTGTGCTGTATGTTCTTCTGTCAGTGACTGGGCTTCGTTTTTTTCATAAAGCGGCTTGGAAACCTTTTGTAAAATCGAAGCCCAATAAGGATCCCGCTCATAAAATGCCTGTAGTGCCGCCCAAATCGGCTCAAGCGGCTTGTTCAAGATTTCCGCATACTTCAGCTGCATCGTTAAATACGCAATCGATGGAGACGGGTGGCGCAAATAATGAATGGCATTCTGTTCATTCAGCTCCTCTACCGGATCAATAAACACACGGTTGTACGGCATTTGTTCAAACAGCTTTTCCATCCGGCCGATATACATGGACGGGAGGAGACCCTTTCCTTCTTCATCAGCACTCGCAAACGTCAAATACAGACGATCCGTCGGCGAGGAAATAGCCCGGTACATCAAAAATGCCTCATGGAACAGCTTGCTTTTGGAGTTCGGTGCGAGCTCATAATGCACAGCATCAAAATGCTCGCGTTCTGCATCACTGAGCAGTCCTTCCTTGTCGATACGCTGCGGATAAATGCCGTCATTTACCCCGATCACAAAAATGGCCCTTTTATTATCGAAGCGGGAAGCATCGAATGTGGAAACCGTTACTTCATCGATACTCGGCGGAATACCGGAAAACTTCAGGGAATCAAACCCTTCTTCCAGCAGCTGCAGTGCTTCCTCAAGAGGCATTTTTTGATCCCCAAACATCAGTACAAATTGATCCAGTACATTTACCCAGCCGTCCCAAACCTGTTCATGCTCGCTTGCCTGTTCGTACGCTGCATCCTCCAGTTCCTGCTCCTTTAAACGATCCAGCTTCTCATACACATTCAGCTCTTCCACAAATTCGTAGATGGCTTGTCCGATTGCCAGTCCGTTTTCCGCCTTTTTCAGCTTGCTTTCCAGCTTCATCAGCGGTGTGCGGATGATGTCACGCATCTCCATCAAAAACTGCTGCATTTTTTCTTCTGCTGTTTTTTGGACATACCCGGTCTTTTCGAGCGTACGGAAACGTCTATATTCCCAATAGTCATCCTTCTTCCAGCGGTCGCGGATAATCCCCTTGGCGATCACGAAGTTTTCGAGCTGGTCCATATTCTCCCGCATTTCATGAATATTACTCTCGATTGGAAAGAATAAATCCGTTTTTACACTGCGGAATACCGGTTCATACAGCCAGTTGGATGTCACAACTTCCAAAGCCGATCTTGTCAGCTCAATCAGCGGATGATGCAGCATCGGCCGCTTTTCATTCGAGAAGAAGGGAATGTCGTATTGTGCAAATGTCGTAGCAATCACCGGATCATATACGTCTGCTTGTCGATACATAATACCGATATCACGGTAATGCATGCCCTCTTCTTGCACCAGTCTTCTTATTTCCCGGGCAATCGCCTGTATTTCCGCCCGTCGATTCGACCCTTCTATCACCTGTACAAAGCCCTTTGAGCGTTTTACGATCGGGATAGGGGCATGGAAATACTGCTCCACATGCTGTAAATCCCCGTTTTCAAACCGGTGTCCTATTTCAAGATGAACACGCGGCTCCATCTCTACGCCCAGCTGCATCGCTTCAGCAAGCAATTTGTCATAGGACATGGCCGCCCGGTAAAACAAGCTATCCGTATCCTGCACATCCAGCGGTGACTCAAATGGAAGAACAATCGTCACACGCTTGGCCAAAGCAATCAGCTGCTGGACAATGGCAAACTCTCTCTTTGTAAACATGACAAAACCGTCGATATATATATGAGCATCATGGATACGTGAGGAATTTTTCAGCTGTTCGACAAGAAGCGGGTAAAAGCCTTCTCCGTCGACATAGCCATTTCCGATCCGTTCCTCCAGCTCCCGTAAAATAATTTCAAAATCCTTCATTTTGGCAATCAAAGTAGGTGAAGCATTCGCTTGTTCCAGCTCTTCAATAAGCGGTGCAATGGATTCACCCGTAATATCATACTGGCTGAATTCACGGAGAAGCATCTCCACCTCTTGTGTGAACCCCCGCTTTCCGGCAGCCTGTCTGAATAAGGTAAACTCTTCTTTATGCTCTTCTAATATTCTGCGAAGCAGCATACGATAGCCGAAGCTGTCGATCCGCTCCTTCGCAATGCCCCCTGTTTCCTGTAAGATAAACCATGCCAGACGTTTAAACGTTAACACCTGTGCGCGCATAATCCCTTGTATATCATATTTATTGGTCATCTCAAACTCGGTCGTGAAGGATACTTGATCAGGCACAATCAGGAAAATCGGATGTCCCAGCGGATCGTTCTTGCTATCTTGTACGATCTCCTCATGGATGAATGTTGTTTTCCCCGTGCCTGCCCGTCCCGATATGATACGTAGTGACACAGCAATTCCCCCTTAAAAACTCATTAGTTCCATTGTACCTTAGAATACATGTTCGTGTATTCCGAAAAAGCTCGCCTGTCATTCCTTTTTATGGCGGTTCCGCAAATCTCGCTCCACCCTTTTGTTCAGGCGTACTTCCATCGCCTTACCCAATGCCCATAAGAGGAAAATCACAATGGCCGAAAGAATCAGCTTCACCGGATTATGAAGCAGCTCGGTAATATCTTGTCCAACAAAGCTCATCGAAAAAATCATGACCAGCTTCCCGATAACAATCGCCAGTAAGTAAAAATGCGGACGTATATGGGAAAGTCCTGCCACAATATTTACAAGGACAGACGGGGTAAACGGAAAGCAAAGCAGCACAAACAGCGGACTCAACCCGTTCATATCCACCCATTTAATCAGCTGTTTAATCCGTTTGCGCTGTGTGAAAAATTGAAGTCTCGGATGACGTCCAAATTTGCGGACGACGAGAAAGACCGCATAAGAACCAAGGATCGTACCGGCCCATGACAGGATGAATCCCCAAAACAGCCCAAACGCATTCACATTCGCCACGACAATGACGAAAAGAGGTAAAAAGGGTAAAAAAGCTTCGATCAAGGGAAGCGTAATACCGACAAGTGGCCCCAATGTCCGGTAATACTTTTCTAATACCTCTATATTTTCAACTGTCAGCCAATCGAACATATTCACCACTCCAAATGTCAAACTATATTTCTAAGTACCAATTTCTGAATATGATTATAATACAAAAGATCTTTTTAAAAACGCTGCGCCTCTATTTTTAACAGACCGCTCACTATTACGCCGGTTTCTTTGTAAAATTATTGACACTTTTCCTGTAAAAACAACAGCGTCCTGCCTATGGGAGCTGCTATTTTTTATAGACGCTTTTTCTAAAAGCGTGGTTTACATCGACTTTCAAAACCTTCCCTCCTACTTCTCTACCCCTTTTTATAAAGGCAGGATTTATCCCCATAAAAAAAACATCCCCCGTTTTACGGGAGATGCCTCTCTACCTCGCCAACAGCAAGCCAATGCCGTGATGGTCATTGCTATGAACAGCATGCTGTGTCAGCCGAAGCTCCTTATGATGGTCAAGTACTTCAATTTTACAATGGGCCGCATTGACCTGCAGCGCTTCATATAGTTCTCGTTCTGTCTGTACATTACGACCGTTTACCTTTTTAATGATTTCACCTGTAACCAATCCCATTTTTTCCGCCGGCGAATTTGGCAGGACTGCCGCGATCATCGCCCCATTGGAGCTTGGCGCCACCGCGTACACATCATCACGCTCCTGCATTTTATACTGCAATGTAATGAGCAGGCGAATGAGCGTACCTGCCAGCAGCATCACAAAAGCAGCTTCTTTCATGAAATAAGCAACGATTCCTCCGAGCGTGATTGCCACACCAAGCAACATAACCGTTTTAGCCAGTTTCGGATAGAAATAAACGGGCAGTGTCTTGCGGACTTTTTGCTGAAAACCGATGACAAACGGGAACAGCACAAGGCTGAAGGATTCCCCGCCAAGCGTAAACTGCGGCCAATAAGGTACATAGGAAGAAATGCCTTCTCCCGGCACAACGAGCAGCAGCGGCAGCAGCCAAACGGGTTTTGATAAATAAGCGACTGCCTTCATTCCGCGTTTCGTTTTTTCAAGAATAGGCGATGCAAAATACGCCCCCTTTTTCTTGATGAGCCATCCTTCTGTTATGACAAGCAGGCCGGCAATGATACAGAGCGGCACGATACTTGCATCATTCCACATCGCTCCGTCCATCTCAACCCCCATAAATGCGAAGGCTGTATCGGTCTGTCTTATAATGACAAGCACGATAAAGCTGACGGTAATTAAGAGTACAGGAGACAAAAAGTGAAGCGTATACAGGATCAATCCAACGGCCGTTACGACACTTAATACAAGCAGGAACTGAGGTGTCACCGTTAACCCTGCAGCGACAATGACTACCGAAAGCAGCAGGGATACAAGCAGTCCGCCTGTTAAGCTGTTTTTTAGTTCAGACCAGCCATTGGCAACACGGATGTGAAAAAAGCTTCTTTCTCTTTTAACACGGTTATACCCTAAAAGAATAGCAAACATAATGGTTAAATAGAAAAGCGGGTTCATAAAAAACCGTCCGATTCCTTGAAGAAATTCTACTAAAATTGTTGCGTACATTATTCCACCTGCCGTCTCTTACTCGATCAATATGCCTCAGTATCAACAAAAATGGGCTTTCGGATGAATATGTCCAGTCAGCCGTTACCGGTGTATGCGGCAACAGCTGACCTTTGTTTTGAGAATCATGTGAAAAACCGCGATATGTGCCTGAGGCTTCCATTTCTTTCAGCAAATATTTAAGCTAACCGTTAAAAAAGATTTACACACAGTTAGCTCCCCGCTAAGAGAGGGCATTCTGCCAAAAGAGGTTACATCTATTGTAACAAATGCATCGTTTATTGCGTATACAAATTTAGTGGCCTGCTTGATGCATTAAATAGCTGACTGCCATTTGCAGCTGAAGATCATTTTCTTTTTTATCTTTATAGATTGTAATTTGTTCCTGTAACTTTTCAAAAAATAATTCATCCAGTGAATCGCCTTCATCTAAATCGTAGCGCTCCCGGAAATCAGCCACAGCCTCCTGTGTTGTTTCGTCAAAATAGCCGTCCTGCCTCACAATCTGGAAACCGAATGCATGCAGAACCTTTTGGGCATAGGCTACTTCCTCGCTGAAATCCCCTGCCTTGAAACTCCCTCTTAATGGGACAAATTCAATTTCAAATAACGGATGCTGTTCTGCATCGACATCAGGCTCGATCCCCTTGCCGTGAATCCATGCTTCTTTTGGCGTCAGCCATTTATTTGTCGACAGCTTGACCTGCCCGCCGTTTGCCAAATCCCATGATTCCTGCACAGTTCCCTTGCCAAAGCTTTTGGCGCCGATGATTGTCCCTGTCCCCCAGCTCTGCATGGCCGCACTGAATACTTCGCTGGCAGACGCGGAGCCTTCATTTTGCAGAACAACAAGCGGTATTTTGCGTACAGCCTTATTTAACTCTTCCAAGCCTTCTACTTTCACTGTTTTGACCGGCTCCAAATGACCATTCGCATCCTGCATGTAGGCAAATGTTTTGTTTTGTTCTCCAAGCGTGCTGATGATGCCTGCTACACTATGTAAGTACCCACCTGGATTATCCCGTACATCGACAACCAATCCTTTGATATTCTGGTCCATTACATCGGTCAGCGCTTCCAGCCATTGTTCGACTGTATTTTCGGCAAACAGCGTAATTGTAATGTGGCCAAGCTTTACCCCTTCCACTTCTACAACCTCTGATAGGACGGTTTCATTCTTCATTTCTGCCCGTTCAACAACTACTGTAATATGCCGCTCCAGGCTTGGACGATAAAGAACAAGCGAAACTTCCTCTCCAGCCTTTCCCTGCATCAACTTCATTACTTCCCCCATTGTTTTCCCGTCAAGCCGCACATCATTTACTTGCACAATTTCATCATAGGGACGAATTCCTGCTTTCTCGGCCGGTGAAGATTTGACCGGTGATACAACAAGAAATTTCCCGTTTCTCTCCGACATTTCAATGCCAATTCCGACTTTTTCTCCAGCGAGCGATGCCTTATGAATAGCAGCCTCTTCCTTTGAGTAATACGTACTGTAAGGGTCATCAATTGCCGAGGCCATCCCCCGCAGCGCCCCTTCCACAAGCGCCCCGCTTTCCAAATTGTAAACCGACTGCTCTTCAATTAATGAATAGAGCTCCTCCACTACCTCCAGTTCACTTGCGCCTTCCACCGTCACAAACTGATGCCGGACCGCTGTATAGATCGTAACGGCCAGGACGGTAAACGCTAAAAACAAAAAAAGTCGACTTTTCGGTATCCTTCTCACCTCTATCCTAATAATATGAATAGATTCATAAGAACATACATAAAAAAGTCGAACC
>DEQA01000239.1:694-8057 GCA_002359075.1 Planococcaceae bacterium UBA3378 | reverse complement strand
TGATGACAAAGAATTAATGGCTATTATACAAAAACGCATCAAAAAGCTTGTTGCGGAGGAAAAAAACTATACGAAAATGACGCTGGTAAAGCGCAATTGGCTTCGCTATTCGATCATTGTCCTTTTATTATTAGCTATTCCGTCGGGGATTTACAATGGGTATTCCGTCTTCATTTTACAACCTAGACAAGAGGCTTATATTTTTGCACAGGAGCATTATCTACAAAAGAAATACAGCGAGGTCATTAACACACTTTCAAACTATGAAGTGGAGGATATGCCGAAAGTGATCCAATACGAGCTGTCCATTTCCTATATCATCAATGAAACGCTAACGGAAGAACAGAAGGACAATGTTTTAAATACCATCACTTTGCAGACAGATCCACGCTACTACCAATACTGGATTTTCATCGGACGCGGGCAGGCTGAAAAGGCACTGGTCATTTCCCGGCAGCTGGAGGATTTGGATTTAATTATGCTGGCTCTGCTGCACTATGAGGAAGAAGTGAAACAGGATAAGGATCTGAAGGAAGAGGAGCGCGAGCGTCTTCTAAACGAGATCGAGACGGAAAAGAAAGATTATGAAAAACAAATTCAAGAATTACAGGAGTTAATAGAAAAGGCAGAGGAAGAAAAGAAAATGCCAGTGAAAGAAGAGCAGCAAGAAACAGATGATGCCGCTGGTGCCACACCACCTGTACAGCCTGAAAAACAGCCGGCTGAAACACAAACAGAAGAAACACCAACACCGTAGAACGGGTAAAAAATGTTTCGTCTAAGGGGGGAAGTATATCATCCTCGTTACCTTTCCCGGCAGTCTGTTGAATTGCAGTTCTCGCCCCGTGCAGCATGGATCCCCCTTCTCGTAAAAGAGAGGGGAGCAACCTTTAAGCAAGAGAAGGTGGAATAATTGAGCGAATTTTTATTTTTATACGGAAATAATTACCAAATAATTCAATTGAATAGAAAACAAATGGAAAATTTCACTATAGGGAGTGAGATCGATCGTACCGTAACAATCAAACCATTCCCTTTTACGAATGGCTTCCTTACGATTACGGAAGATGCAGTTGGATATAAAGTGAGGCAAGACGGCCGGATACTTGGTCATTTAGAGGCGAATCGGCCGTTTGAAATAGCAGACGATAACCGAAGCCTGACGATCCTTCATTTCCGTTCGGACGGAGAACGGGCGGATTATTTTGCAGGGGAGCGGGAGGAAATTGTCGTTTCGGATTTTTTGGAAACGGCTGATATTTTCAAGACAGAAGCTCATTACAACAGAAAAAATCAGCTTCATTTTTCCTTCTTCAAATATGAGGGAGAGTGGATGATTGCCCCAAAAGACAGCGCTGTTTATGTAAACGGGAAAAAAATCGGGGGCAAGCGGAAAATAGAAATCGGGGATTGGATTTTTACACCGTGTCTGCTGCTTCGTTTTACTGAGGAAGATGTTTTACAGGTAATCGGTTATGAACAATATGAAACGGACCTTCCCAAAATCAAGGTGCCGCATTCTGAAATGAAAAAGAAATATCCGATTTACCGGCGGACACCCCGTATGCTTTATGAAATGCCGAAAGAAAAAGTCTCCCTGTCCTTCCCGGCACAGGAGAGTGAATTGTCCAACAGGGGACTGTGGCTTATTATTCTTCCGCCGTTAGTAATGCTGATTGTAATGGGGGTAGTCGCTATTATCCAGCCAAGGGGGATTTTTATTATTGTCTCGATGGTGATGTTTATCATGACAATGATTACCTCCTCTGTACAATACTTTAAAGACCGCAAGCGCCATAAGGAAAGAGAAGAAAAAAGGGTGCGTGTATACAGGAAGTATTTAGAAGATAAACGGGAAGAGCTTCAGTCGCTGGCCGATCAGCAAAAGTTTGCCGTGGACTTCCATTTTCCCTCCTTTGAACGGATGAAATATTTAACAGCGGAGATTTCCGATCGTATTTGGGAGCGCGCCGTGACGAGCAGGGACTTCCTTCAATTCCGGCTCGGGACAGGGAGCGTACCCGCCAGCTACACGGTTACGCTCAATTCAAATGATATGGCTAACCGTGAACTGGATGATTTAATCGAGAAATCCCAGCATTTAGAAAAGGTATATAAAGAAGTGAGAGATGTACCGATTGTCGCTGATTTGTCAGTCGGTCCTATCGGGCTCATCGGGAAAGAACGTGTCGTAAAAAACGAAATCCACCAATTAATCGGCCAGCTGGCGTTTTTCCATAGCTATCATGATGTCCGGTTTGTCTTTATTTTTGAGGAGAACGACTATGAGGAATTCGAGTGGATGAAATGGCTGCCGCATTTCGTTCTCCCAAACCGGCATGCAAGAGGGTTTATCTATAATGAAACAACACGCGATCAGCTCCTGACATCCATTTATGAAATGATTCGGGAGCGGGATTTGATGGAGAAGGAAGACAATCTTATTTTCACCCCGCAGATTGTCTTCATTGTGACTAACCCGGCGCTCATCGCTGATCATGTCATCATGGAATACTTAGAGGGAGAGTATGCAAACATTGGTATTTCCGTCATGTTTGCTGCGGATGCAAAAGAGAACTTATCGGATAATATCCATACGCTCGTCCGCTATATTAGCGATACAGAAGGGGATATCCTGCTGCGGAATCAACGGACAGTCGATATTCCTTTTAAGCTCGATGCACATAGCCAAAACGGGAATGAAGAGTTTGCCCGGCTGCTGCGGACCCTTCACCATCAGATCGGCATGACGAACTCCATTCCGGCAAGCGTGACCTTTTTAGAGATGATGAACGCCAGCCAGGTGGAGGAACTGCCGATTTATGAAAACTGGCTATCCAACGAGTCAGCCCAATCACTCGCGGTACCGATTGGACTGAAGGGCAAGGACGATTATGTATACTTAAACCTTCATGAAAAGGCCCATGGACCACATGGATTGCTGGCGGGTACGACCGGTTCGGGGAAAAGTGAATTTTTGCAGACGTATATTTTATCGCTGGCTGTTCACTTCCATCCGCATGAAGTTGCGTTTCTGCTGATTGACTACAAGGGCGGCGGGATGGCAAAGCCTTTCAAAAAGCTGCCGCATCTTTTAGGGACCATTACAAATATAGAAAGCAGTGTGAACTTTACAAACCGGGCACTTGCTTCTATCCGAAGCGAACTAAAACAGCGCCAGCGATTATTTGATCAATATAGCGTTTCACATATCGATGACTATACAACATTATATAAACAACAGATTGCAACAGAGCCGCTGCCGCATTTGTTCCTTATTTCCGATGAATTTGCAGAGCTGAAAAACGAGGAGCCGGAATTTATCCGGGAGCTTGTCAGTGCTGCACGGATCGGGCGGAGTCTCGGTGTCCATCTCATTTTGGCTACGCAAAAGCCCGGAGGAATTATTGACGATCAAATCTGGAGTAACTCCCGTTTTAAGGTGGCACTGAAAGTACAGGATGCAAATGACAGTAAGGAAATCCTGAAAAACGCCGACGCTGCTGCCATTACGGTAACGGGGAGAGGCTATTTGCAGGTAGGAAACAATGAAGTGTATGAACTGTTCCAATCCGCATGGAGCGGAGCCCCTTACTTAACAGAGCATGCGGAGGGAGAGAATGAAATAGCCCTTGTAACAGATTTAGGGCTTGTTCCTCTATCGAACGTGTCAACAAATGAACAAGGCCGCAAGACACGCATTACTGAAATTGATGCGATTGTCGAGCAGATTGCGATGCATCATGAGGAGCATCATATCCAGATGCTGAAAAGTCCATGGCTGCCGCCGCTTGCTGAAAGAATTTCAAGTACGGGCTATCCATCATCATCACCGGAACTCATCCCGCTTGCTGTTGTGGATGAGCCGGAAAAGCAAAGTCAGGCGCCCTATTTCTACCGTCTGATGGACGATGGCAATATCGGCATTTTTGGAGCAGTCGGCTACGGAAAATCCTACACAGCGCTGACGATTCTGCTCGGCATCACACAGCACTATACACCGGAAGAAGTGCACTATTATTTACTGGATTTCGGAAATGGTTCATTGCTGCCGTTGAGACAGCTGCCGCATGTCGCAGACTTTTTCACAATGGAGGATACACGGAAAATCGAAAAGCTGATGAATTTCCTTCGGGAAGAAATCAAGCGGAGAAAGCAGCTGCTGCAGGATTATGAAGTGAGCAATATCAAATTATACAACCGTATCAGCGAAGAACGCCTGCCGGTACTATTTATCGTCATTGAAAACTTTGATTTTGTGAAAGAGGAAATGCAGGATATCGAGCAATTCTTCAATCAATTTGTAAGGGATGGCCAATCGCTGGGCATTTACATGATCTTCACAGCAACGAGAATTTCCACGGTCCGCCAGGCAGTGATGAATAACCTTAAAACGAAGATTGTCCATTATTTATTCGACCAAAGTGAAGCCTATGCCGTTTTAGGTAAAACGACATTGAAGCCGGAGCCGATTCCGGGGAGAGCCATCATCAAAACGGATGAAGCGGCATTTGCACAAGTGCTGCTGCCTGTCGATGGTACCAATGATTTTGAGGTGATTGAAGGGATAAAAGAGCAGGTGCAGCTGATGAAGGAAAAATATAAAAATGCTGTATTACCTTCTACGATCCCGATGCTGCCGGCACAGCTGACGCTTGAAAGCTTCAAAGACTATATCCAGCAGAAAGGCAATTCACGGATGCTGTTCCCAATCGGTCTTGAAGAGGAATTTGTCCAGCCGATCAGCGTAAATCTACAAAGCAATCGACATTGCCTTATTCTCGGCCAGGCGCAAAAAGGAAAGACAAATATCCTGAAAAATATGATAAGAACTGCGCTTTCATACGGCATCGAGAATATGGCTGTACATGATTCGGTCGAAGGGGCATTGGCAAGCATCGCCGGCTCGGAAGCTATAGCCATGCTGGAGATGAAAGAACAAATCGCAGACTGGCTGACAACAATAGAAGGAAAACTCGCCGGTCGTGAACAGCAGTATATGGCGATGAAGGCAATGGAAAGGGCGGGGCATTCGTTTGAACCGATCCTGCTTATCATCGACGATTATCCAAGATTCCTGGCCAAGATGGATAGCGGTTTACAGGACCGCATAAGCAAGCTGATGAAAAATTACAGCCATTTAGGGTTCAGTATGATTGTCGCCGGTAACAGCAGTGAGGTAACAAAAGGTTACGATGCATTAACAGGTGAAATAAAGCAGATCCGTCAAGCAATCCTTCTTGTGAAAAAATCAGAGCAGACGCTGTTTACTCTGCCATATGATCGAAAAGAAGAAGAGGTCATGACAGGCTTCGGCTATTATGTATTAAATGGAAACGCAGTGAAAATACAAATTCCATTATGCGAAATAGAAAGAAGGATTTACACGTGACAAAAAAGACGAAATTAACCATCACCATTATCTTTGTGATGATTTTGATTATTGCGACGCCATTCCTTTTCTTCCTGGGAATTGGCGAAAACCCTTTTTTCGATCGTTCCAATGGGATTAAAAAAATCGCCATCGTCAATGAAGATGGAGGAACAGAGAAGAAAGAGCAGCTTTTCGATTTTGGGAAGGAAATGGTGCCGATCCTGTCAGGCGATTCGGATTATGAATGGATCGTCGCCAGTAGAAGCACGACGGAAAAAGGATTACAGGAACGGGAATACGATGCTGTTGTCTATATCCCTTCCGATTTTTCCCAAAACATTATGACCTACGAAGAGCAGCAGCCGGTAAAGGCGGAATTCAAATATACGATTTCCGATCAATTGAATGCGATCAACCGTGAAAAACTACTGCGTGAAATTAACAAAGCAACCTCACGGGTGAACGGAAAGGTAGGTACGCTTTATTGGAGCTATGTATCGCAGGACCTGCAAAAGGTGCGGGACCAATTTGATACGATTCTTGAGAAGGAAATGGAGTTTTTAGATACAATCTCTGCCTACTATCAGCCGAATCTCGCAACAGTTGTGCAGGATATTGAAAACCAAAAGGGCATGCTGGAAAATCTGCATACAGCCGTCGAGGGGCAGGGGACTTCTGTCGGAAACAGTGCCGATCAAGCGAAGCAATTTGAATCGGGGCTCCTTGATTTCGTTACATTTGTAGAGCAGTATAAGGATTTTCAGGTTGCCAACCAGCAGCTGCTGCAGACCATGCAGGATGAGAATGTGCAGTTGGTAGTAAAGGCGAAAATAGAGCAGGAGCCTCGCTTCATGACGATGAAGGATCAATTGGATAAAGCAAGTGAAACGTTCTCTACGAATGTAGAGCAATTGGAGGACCAGCTTGCATCAAATCAAAAAACATTTGGTGAGCTGAGAAAGCATGCGTCCAATCAGCAGGACGAAATCTGGAATCTGCTGAAGGAAATAGAAGGTAACCTCGTCGTTAAATACGAAAATGAAGTCATTGCGATGAGAAATAAGGTGGATGCTGCCCCTGTTTTACCTGTCCAGCCTAATAGCAGCAATAAGCCCCCTGCCGCTTCTCCGAATGTGGATGACTATCTCTCTTCCTCCAACATTTCGGCATTGGAAGCCGAACGAGGAAAATTGAAGGCACTCCTTCAGGAAATCACCAATATGAAGTTGCAGGTAGAAACTGATCCGGCAGCGGCACCAGAAGGTACATCCAATGAACTCGAGGTGCTATTAACGAATGTAATATTGCAGCTTGCGGAAATCGAGACAAATATTAAGCTGATCCAGCAGCAGGAAAGCCAGCTGCAGCAGCTCGGTGATGCACAATCCGATCTTGGTACTGAACAGGAAGAGACGGAAGAAGTAGAAGAGGAGCTTTCCATCGCCGAGAAAATCGAGCAAAAGGAGTCAGAGATTCTACAGTCGGAGCAAGTGACAGATGGAAAAAGAAATCGTCTGCTCAAAATATTCCAAACACCGCTGCCAAATGTGAAGGAAGATCTTCTGCTTTCCTATTTCGAATCGTTGGTGAAGTATGAATCAGTGATCGATACGCAATTAATAGATGAAAACAACCATCTTATCGACTCAAAAGCAAATGACATTCTGGATATTGCAGAGCAGGAACGGGCCGGCTTTGATGAACTGAAGACAGGAATGCCTGCTGCCCAACAGCAGCTTGCAACTTTAAAGGATGATATCAATGCATTCTTTTTTGCACAGCTTGTCACACTGGAGGCAGACTATGTCGAAATGAATGAGCAGATGGAGCAGGTTGAGCAAAGTGCAAATAATGCAAGAGAACAAATGAATGTCCTGCTGTCAGACACGCCTGTTTCTGCCGGCGATATGCAGGGAGCCGGTCTTGTATCCGGTCAGCAGTCACTGAGCCAGGAGCTGGAGTTTATAAGAGCTTCGATGGATTTGGTAA
>DEQA01000239.1:0-623 GCA_002359075.1 Planococcaceae bacterium UBA3378 | reverse complement strand
CAGGGTGTCAATGCCGATACTTCTGTACTCAATAATAAGTGGAATGAAAATGTCAGAACGACAGAACTTTACCGGAATGATATCCATGCGATTTTAAACGGGGCGTTTATAGATGGACAGAAGAACGGGCAGATTTATGAATATTTAGCAACACCGCTTGCAACAAGCAGCCTGGATCCGACTATTGAGCAGGAGAATAAAATGCCGCCGGTTATTATATTAGCGATCGTGCTGATCAGCGGCTTGATGATTGGATACTTCTGCTATTACTTCAAGCAGGATAAAGTACTTGTCCGCATGGCACTATTCGTTCTGCTGAATATCATTGTCGGTCTTATTATCAGCATTTACGGCTTGGATATTTATCCATTAAGCGAACAGAGCGCCATCGAATGGACGATTTATACAGTGCTGCTGCTGACAGCGGTCTCTGCCGTGATTTTTGCCGGATTCTCCATTCACAGCCTGGTCGGCTGGTTTGTGACGGTCGCAGTCATTGTATTCTTCGTCACACCGATGCTTGAACTGCTTGCTGTCAATATCGATTATGAAGATCCGATGTCAAAGGTTTACCTATCCATCCAATATGGGCCGGAATCACTTCTTATGACAGCCGTAGTCGT
>DEQA01000267.1:3412-3713 GCA_002359075.1 Planococcaceae bacterium UBA3378 | reverse complement strand
CCGAGCTGTGCGGCTGCATTTGTGATGTGTCCGTGATGTGCCTGCAGCGCCTGTTGGATAATCTGTTTTTCATACAGGGCCAACTGTTCTGCAAGCGTCCCTTCCAGTTCAACGTGTAACGTCTGTTCCCTTGGGGCAAATTGCATCCGCTTTCGGTAATGGTAGGGAAGGTGCTCATAGGCTAACGTTGTTTCATATTGAATCAGGTTCATCGCTGCTTCAATGACATGCTCCAATTCGCGTGCGTTGCCGGGCCAGTCATGTTGATATAAAAGCTGCTCGACTTCCGGCGTATAATCCA
>DEQA01000267.1:0-3306 GCA_002359075.1 Planococcaceae bacterium UBA3378 | reverse complement strand
CGGCGGAATGGCAATCGTAATAACGGCCAGGCGGTAATACAAATCCTTCCGCAGGCGGTTTTGCGAGATGAGATCGACCGGGTCCTCGTTCATTGTGGCAATGACCCGCACATCAACTGGCTGGTCAGTTTTCCCGCCGATTCTTCTTACTTTCTTTTCCTGAAGCACACGAAGTAACTTTGCCTGGAGACCAAGGTTCAAGGAGTTCAATTCATCGAGCAATAAGGTGCCGCCGCTTGCCTGCTCGAATAATCCCGGACTGTCCACCGCTCCTGTAAATGCTCCTTTTGTTGTGCCAAACAGCATGCTTTCCATTAATGTATCCGGTATCGCTGCACAGTTCTGGGCGATAAATGGACCGTTTATCCGGTTGCTGTCTGTATGGATGCTCTGGGCAAACAGCTCCTTGCCTGTGCCTGTTTCACCGATGATCAGCACATTGGACGTTGTTCTTGTCGCACGCTTCGCAATATCGATAATGTCAAGCAGGACCGGACTATTGCCGATAATTTTATCGAATGTATAAGGTTCATGTTCATATTGAACCTTTTGCTGCATCAGCCGGCTCATTTTTGAAATGTCGGTCGCAATTTCGACTGCTGCACAGACTTCGCCGTTTTGTTCGATCGGTATCGTCTGGTTGACCGTTGTAATTTCAATCCCCCGATTGTTAAGATAGGACTGCTTTACATTGATGATTCGTTCTTTATCGGACAATGACTGCAGGAGGGTGCTTGTTTGATTGTCGTTAAACTGAAACACTTCCCGCACATTCCGGTTCATCACATCCGATGCCGGCATCGATTCAATTTCCCGCATTTTTTTGTTATAGATGATCGTCTTGCCATATTTATCTACAGCATGGATGCCGACGTCAACAGCTTCTATGATTGTTTCGTAAACTTTTTCCATCCAGCTCAATTGAATACTCCCCTTTGTAGCAAAATATTTTTGCTTTTTTCGTGTATAGCAAAATATTTTTGCGCAAAAATTCTGACTTATCTATCTAAATAATAGCATATTTTCAGTCTTTTATGTTGGCATAAAAATTGCTAGTTAGTTTGTATACTAGCTAGAAGGAGAGTTCACAATGCCAATACCATACAAACATGAACCATTTACCAACTATAAAACAGATGAAGCAGCCTACACAGCGATGAAGGATGCCATTCAATTAGTGGAAAGCCAGCTTGGTGCCGTTTATCCGGCGATTATCAACGGCAAGGAAGTAACGTCTGGTCAAACAGCAGCATCCATCAACCCTGCCAATACAAAGGAAACAATCGGAACAGTCCATTTAGCAACGAAAGAAATCGCAGAGCAAGCAATTCAAACTGCTGCTGCTACTTATGAAACATGGCAATATACATCACCAATCATGCGGGCGGATATTTTACACCGTACAGCAGCGATCATCCGCCGCCGCAAGCATGAATTTTCAGCATGGCTTGTCAAAGAGGTAGGAAAGCAGTGGCATGAAGCAGATGCCGAAACAGCAGAATGTATCGATTTTCTTGAATACTATGCACGCCAAATGGTGGAATTAAGCGCTGGAAAACCTGTCTTAAGCAATCCGGGCGAGCATAATGAGTTCCACTATATTCCGCTGGGTGTGGGTATTATCATCCCGCCGTTTAACTTCTCACTAGCGATCATGGCGGGTACAACTGCTGCAGCAATCGTTACGGGAAATACCGTGATTTTAAAGCCGGCTGAAACAGCACCGGTAATCGCGGCGAAATTTATGGATGTGTTAAAAGAAGCCGGATTACCAGACGGCGTAGTGAACTATCTGCCGGGTCTTGGAACGGAAATTGGAGATTACCTTGTTGATCACATTCAAACACGCTTCGTTTCATTTACAGGCTCAAGAGCGGTTGGCTGCCGTATTTATGAACGTGCAGCAGTCGTGCATGAAGGGCAAAAATGGCTAAAACGCGTCATCGCCGAAATGGGTGGTAAGGATACGATTATCGTCGATGCAGATGCCGACTTGGAGTTAGCGGCTACTGCTATTGTGAAATCCGCGTTTGGCTATGCGGGACAGAAATGTTCAGCCTGCTCACGGGCAGTTATTCATGAAGATGTCTATGATACAGTGCTTGAAAATGTAGTAGCACAAACTAAAGCATTAACAATGGGCAATCCGGTCGACCGCGATGCATTTATCGGTCCGGTCATTTCAGAAAAATCTATCGAAAAAATTAAAAGCTATATCGAAATCGGCAAGCAGGAAGGACGCCTTATGACAGGCGGAGCGACTGACGAAGAAACAGGCTATTTTGTTGAACCGACTATTTTTGCTGATGTGCATGAAGATGCGCGTTTAATGAAGGAAGAAGTGTTCGGCCCGGTTCTTGCTGTTTCTAAAGCAACAGATTTCGATCATTTATTGAAAGTGGCCAATAACACCGATTACGGTTTGACAGGCGCTGTGATTACGAATGATTCGGCCCATATCGAGCGGGCAAAACGTGAATTCCATGTCGGTAACCTTTATATTAACCGCGGCTGTACAGGTGCGATCGTCGGCTACCAGCCGTTTGGTGGATTCAATATGTCAGGAACAGACTCAAAAGCCGGCTCACCGGACTATTTATTACTGCACATGCAGGCAAAATCAATTGCACAATCATTTTAAGGGGGAACAACACAATGGTAAATGTAACAAACACGACAAACGAAGTTATTGAAAAAACAAATCAATTTGGAGCAAACAACTATCATCCGCTGCCAATCGTTATTGAAAAGGCAGAGGGCGTATGGGTAACAGACCCGGAAGGCAACCGCTACATGGATATGCTGTCTGCTTATTCAGCACTGAACCAAGGGCATCGTCATCCGAAAATCATCGATGCTTTAGTGAAACAGGCACAGGAAGTAACATTAACTTCACGTGCATTTTACAGCGTGAAGCTTGGTGAATGGTATGAAAAACTTTGTAAGATTACAGGCAAAAACATGGTATTACCGATGAATACAGGTGCAGAAGCGGTAGAGACAGCAATTAAAGCAGCACGTCGCTGGGCATATGATGTAAAAGGTGTACCGGATAACCAGGCGCAAATCATCGGCTGTCAGGGCAATTTCCACGGCCGTACATTAGCAGCAGTTTCGCTTTCCTCAGAAGCGGAATACCAACGTGCATTCGGTCCGCTTGTACCAGGATTTTCTCTTGTACCATACGGTGATATCGAAGCGTTAAAAGAAGCGATTACACCAAATACAGCAGCATTCATTGTGGAGCCGATTCAAGGGGAAGCAGGCATTATTGTACCGCCGACTGGTTATTTGAAAGCAGCAGCC
>DEQA01000114.1:1819-2601 GCA_002359075.1 Planococcaceae bacterium UBA3378 | reverse complement strand
TTTAGCTATACCTTCATCCTTACCGCCATTACGATTACACTCGCTGGTTTGCTGATTATCTTTAGTGTGCATGAACCTAAGATAGAACGGAAAGTAAAATCCGCCATATATTCACGCAAAAACGTGATCTGGGCCATTTTCCACCATCGGCTTATCTTAAATGTTATGCTGGTTACATCTTTAATTCAAATCGGCAATTTCAGTATTCAGCCGCTTTTATCTCTGTATGTATCCCACCTGACAGCTGCTGAAGAAGTCGTACTGCTTGCAGGGATTACATTTAGTGCGACAGGTCTTGGGAACATTTTATTCGCCCGTTTTTGGGGAAAACTCAGTGACCGTGTCGGGTACGAAAAGGTATTAAAATATTTGCTGATTACGTGTGTTTTATTTATCATTCCACAGGCATTTGTAACAGCCCTTTGGCAGCTGATGGCTCTTCGGCTTCTTTTCGGAATGGTAGTAGGCGGTCTGATCCCTATTACCACTGCACTGATTCGCCGTGAAGCACCTCTTGATGTACAGGGAGAAATTATGGGCTACAACCAAAGTTTCCGTTTCCTAGGAAATATTATCGGACCTGTTTTAGGTGGTGTGATCAGTGGTGCATGGGATATTCCAGCTGTTTTCTATTCAACTGGACTGTTATTTTTCATTGCGTTTGTCGTGATCTATTTTATTCAAAAATTACCAAAACAGCATATGGATGACCTCCTTAAAAACCACATATAACAGACAGTAAATGTATGGTATTCTTGCTATATGTGAACTGTTGGAGGAAA
>DEQA01000114.1:0-1781 GCA_002359075.1 Planococcaceae bacterium UBA3378 | reverse complement strand
TGTTCCATTCTCTCGTTACTGCTTGTTGGGAATGAAATATGGAAGGAAGTAGCCGCTGCTAAAGCACACAGCGAAAAAATAGAAGCCTCCATCCATCTTCCACAAACGCAGGCACAGCTGCCTGTTACATTGTTTGATGGGAAAGGTGAAATATTCAGCGAGGAATACGTCGAATGGCGCGAACCGCTCACGTACGATGCATTTCCTCAAATGGTAAAGGATCTCTTTATTTATAGTGAGGATACCGAATTCTTTCATCATATCGGGTTTGACGTAAGTGCTATTTTCCGCGCTGTTATGGCCAATTCTGCCGGAAATTCGTTGCAGCAGGGAGGCAGCACTATTACTCAGCAGCTCGTACGGATGCGCTATTTATCTGAGGAAAAAACATACGAGAGAAAGCTAATGGAATTGTTCTATGCCTATGAGCTTGAACAAGTGTACACCAAAGAAGAAATTTTAGAGATGTATTTGAATGAAATCTATTTTGGGCACCAAGTCTACGGGATTGCAGGGGCAGCAACTTATTATTTGGGCCGTCCGCTTAATGAATTATCTGTAGCAGAAATGGCCTTTATAGCAGCGATTCCGAATAACCCGAGTCTTTATGACCCTTTAAAGAATTTTGACGGTACAAAAGCTAGGCAGGAGCGGTTGCTCGATACGCTGGCTAAATACAATATTCTTTCCTCTGAAGAAACAGCAGCGGCCAAGCAACAGCCGATTGAACTTCATATCAAACAGAAAGTACAGTCTCACCCGGCCTACAGTACCTATGTCTTACAGGAGCTGCGCTGGCTCGTTTCCCAGGCTGAAGGTTTTGATGAGCGGCTGGCAAAGACGGACAATACGGAGGAACGCAAGCTCATCTCGTTACAGCTGGATACCCGTATTGATGAGTTGTTTGCCGGGGGAATCAAAATATACACAGCTCTTTTGCCCGAGAAACAGGCAACGGATGAAGCGGCTGTGAATCAAATTCTTGCTCCCTACGGAATGGAAGCAAGCGCTGTTGTTATCGACAATCAAACACGGGAAATTGTCAGTATGTTTGCAGGGAAACATTATGAAAAGCTGAATCTCCATCGTGTTTTCCAGACACCCCGTCAGCCCGGTTCTGCTTTTAAGCCATTAATCGATTATGCACCGGCTATTGAGCTGCTTCACTATACCCCTTCATCGACCATTAGTGGTGCCCCCTACTGCATCGGTAATTTTTGTCCGCAAAATTATGGAGGTGGCGTATATGGGAACGTTTCTATTTCTACAGCCTTTAGCTGGAGCTACAACACAAGTGCCTTACGTCTTCTAAACAAGGTAGGATTGGAGCAGGCATTTGGCTTTATCGATCGCTTTCATTTCCGCTCCATTGTGGAGGAGGATCGTAATTTTTCAGCAGGGCTTGGTGGATTGACGTATGGTGTTACTTCTTTGGAGATGGCGGATGCTTACACAAGCTTTATAGATGGCAGTTATTTACCGGCTAGAGCCATCCGAAAAGTAACAGACCGTCAAGGGAAGACGCTCTATGAATGGCCGGATGAACGGGATATTATTTGGTCGTCAAAAACAGTACGGTATATGCGAAGCCTTTTAGCCGACGTCGTCCAAAAAGGTACTGGGATCGGCTTGTCTACCCGCACTTCCTATATCGGGGCTAAAACAGGCACAACCAATGACTATAAAGACTTCTGGCTGGCCGGTCTTACGGAAAACTATACGACTGCCATCTGGATGGGCTATGACGAACCGCGCAATATGCAAAATCTTGAAAAAAGCCG
>DEQA01000149.1:4502-4729 GCA_002359075.1 Planococcaceae bacterium UBA3378 | reverse complement strand
TCCTTGAATAAGCTCAAATGACTCACCAATGGTCATTTGGGCTTTTTGTATTTCTGAAAATATTTCAAGGAGGAGATTTACATGAAAGAAAATCAAGCAAAAGCAGTACCTGCAAAACGAGTTAACATTGTACAGATAAAGCTAGTGAGAGAAAAAACAATGTTGTATAAAGGGAGGAGAGTCTATTCACCAAGAAATGCCTACGAATTGATACGAGATTTCTTAGG
>DEQA01000149.1:0-4399 GCA_002359075.1 Planococcaceae bacterium UBA3378 | reverse complement strand
CCAAGAGAGGTACTAAAACCAGCTATCCTTTCTAATGTAGAAGGTATTTTAATTGTACACAATCATCCAAGCAATGATACAACAATTTCTAAAGAAGACATTGGGGTGACAAAACGATTGATGGAGGCAGGTGACATTGTCGGCATGGATGTACTGGACCATCTGATTTTGTGTGAAGATGGTTTCCATTCTCTAAAAGAATTAGGGTACATGTAAATAGAATAAGAGGAATCAGATGCTAGAAGCATTACAATGAAAGATGAATGAATGTTCTAAAAGTAATTGTTTTAAAAATCTATTTCAAAGTTTTAAAAGAAGAGAGGTGAATATGACTTACATAGAAATATAAGTTAGTTCTGTCACTTAAGTTGACAAACACTCTAAATCAAAAATTCTATAGCAAACTACCCAAAAATANNGCGGAACGTGCAGCAAGCGCAAATGGTGTAGGAAAAATTTAATTCAATATATATAATAAAGAGCTTTAAAGTCAATTAAAATAGAAGATCAATCCATCATTTCTTATTTCCTATACTAAATCTCCTATAGCAAACTACCCAAAAATATACTATCATGGATAAGTCAAACAAATTACATGGAGGTAATATTTTGAAAAGGGTGGTCATATTGGCCTTGTTCCTTCTTTTAGTCGGCGTGCAGCAGGCGGATGCGAATGTAGCGCGGACGAAGGGGGAGCGGGAGCCGACGTTTTTCATTACACAGGCATCAGCGCCGGTGTACGATGAGTCAGGGGACATTATAGGCAAGGTGTATAGTAAGCAGGATTATTTTTATCAGTCGAAAACGGCGGATTGCTATTACATAGAAATCGAGAATCATCTTGGCTGTGTGCCTGCGAATGTCACAAAGCGGGGCAGTACGATGATGGTTCCGGAGAAGCTTAATCGAAAAGGTAAAATGATTTATACGACAAAGCGGGCGAATTTCACCGATGAAAAGGGCCGTCTTTTGTATATGTCCTACGCGAATAGACGCCATTACGCCTATAAGGAAGATAAGAACTATTATTATGTGTCCTCAGGCGGCAGGGTAGCGATGGTGCCGAAGACATATGCGGCGGTGGATAAGGGTGTACCGGTTTTGATGTATCACCATATTTTAAAGGACCGTGAAAACAAAAAGTACAGAACGTCTACTACGATTTCAGATGTGCAGTTTGAAAAGAATATAAGCATCCTAAAGGAAATGAATGCTAGGACGATTACGATGGATGAGCTGTATGAGTTTCTGCAAGGGAAGCGGAATCTCGGGAAGAATGCGGTAGCTATTACGTTTGATGACGGACTGTTGTCAAACTTGATTTATGCGTACCCGCTCCTTCAGGCAAACGGGATGCGAGCAACCAATTTTGTGATTACTTCCCGTGTGATGGATACGCCGCAGCATTTTTATGCAGATAATCTGCAGTTTATCTCGAAGGAAGAAATGGCGTGGTCGCAGGATGTGTTCCAATATGAGGGGCACAGTCATGCGCTTCACCAGACAATCGACGGCAAGTCACTAGTTGTGCTGCAGACGATGACATCACTGCAAAAGGATTTAAAGACAGCCCAGGCGATCGTGCCGCAGCAGTATTTTGCTTATCCGTTTGGCCAATATAATGAGACGACAAAGCAGGTACTCAAAAATACGGGGTATAAGATGGCTTTTACGACGAGGACAGGCTATGTAAAATACGGGGATGACCCGCTTGCGCTTAACCGTATCGGGATTGAACCGAAGACAACGGAACTGCAGTTTAGACAGTATTTGTCCTATTAACGTAAAACGAGAAAACCTACAGTCTGTGCTGTAGGTTTTTTCTCTTAGAAAGTAAATGAATCGGCCAAAAACCCGATATGTAACATAGAGAGTCATAGCTGAAGTAGATAGTGGGGGATTGGATGACGCACAAACATACACTTTATCAATGTATCGCTGCTGCAAGCGTACTGCCGGTCGCAACGGTGGGAGCAGCTTCTGTCAGTGCAGAGGAAGGGCTGCATGTGACAAAAGTAGAAAACAGCAGCACCATACAGTTTACCGTCTATTTTAATGAGCCGGTAGAGCTGGAGAAGATGACAAACAAGCAGGAGCTGCAGAAGTATTTCAAGCTGGAGACAGCAGACGAGAAGCAGACGATTTCGTTAAAAAAAGGGGAGCTGAGCAAGGATGGCCGCTCGTATAAAATAACGGCAAGTACACCTGTTTCGGCGACCCGCGATTACCGCCTGCGTGTCTTTAGCATTTATTCGCAGCAAGGTGAAAAGCTGACTACCTATAACGAGATCGTCCGTTTTGAAAAGGACCGGACCCCTCCTGAGATTCAGTCGGTAGAATGGATCAATAAGCAACAATCAAGGGTTGTGTTTACAGAGCCGGTGAAAAATTATACGGCGAAATTTAAGCTGGAAAATGGGAAGGCGGTAACAGGGATCCGGACGTCGGTTGATGGCAATGTCCTGACATACCATTTAGGGAATGCCTCTGCGTGCGGAAAATCCGTTGAAGACGGCAGCAAAATCATCGTTACATATAACGGAGTAAAGGATTTAGCAAATAACGTTGCCAGACCAAGCCTGCTGACGGCTACGATCATAAAGGGAGAGTCTAACAGCGCAGATTTACTTGTTACGTCGGTCGAGCAGGTCGGTGTCAGGAAATTCAAAATGACATTCAATCACCCGCTGTATTCGCTGTATCCAGGCGATCTGGCGGTTTCTGCGGGCAAGAAGAATTTCACCGTACAAACAGTGGAGCCGCTGGATGACGAGTCGTATATTGTGACGGTACAGGAAGCATTGGCAGGACAGGTGACAATCCGCACAGCACCGGACCGCTATGTAACGGATACGGAAACATGGGAGGACACTACCTTTACTAGTAAGAATGATTTTGATGCAGAGGCAGCTGGATTGAAAATTGTGCAAACCGATATTATCCGCGAAAATAATCTGGAGTATTTATTTGTGACGTTCAATAAAAGTGTTACGGTAAACAGCAATACAACGGTTTCCTATACAGGCATTTATACAGAGCCGAAAAGCCAGCGCAAAAAGCCGGTGGAGGCACAGCAGGTGAAGGTGTGGGCTGTGTATAATGAGCCGGCGAAGGTGAAAATTCAACTTCGCGAGCTGCTGCATCCGCATGATATCGAGCAGGCAGCCTATAACATGGATCTTACATTTACAAACCTTTCCTATAGCAGCCTGGACGGCGGAACTGTGTCATTTGAGCGCACGAAGGATTATTCATTTAACGGAGAGAAGCTGGAAATAGTCGCGGTGAACACATCAGTAACAGATCCAAAGATCACGGACCCGCGCTACATTACGATTGATTTTAATCAGCCGGTGGAGGAAACGATCGCGTCAAAGCTGGATCATTACGAAGTACGGGGCTATAAGCTTGGGGAAGTGCAGGTGAATCCGCAAGATCCAAAACAGGTGATCTTAAAAATTGAAAGCCGCAGCTACTGGTGGTATACAATACCGTATTTATATATCAGTGACCTGCATGCAGCCGGCTCTTATGAAGAAATGGATACGTATTACGAACCGCTTGCACTGCCGGAAGTCGTAGCGCCGTCTGAAAGCTACTGGAATCCGTCTATCACGGCGAAAAATGCAACAGAGCTTGTATTATCGTTTGGCCAGGCCATCTCGATTTCCAATGAAAATGACTTTATCGTCACAGATAAGAACGGCACATCATACGGAGCAAAAGCGATGGTCGATCCGCTCAATGCAAAGAACGTCATTTTAACCTTATCCAAAACATTGCCGAACTATTCTACGATTACCGTAAAGCTGAAGGACGGCAAAGTCATACGGGATATGTACCAAAATCCGGGTACATTTGGCGCGAAATCGATCTATATTTCGACGCTGCCTTGGTATTCCTATTAATGAACGCAAAAAATGTACATCCCTTATACGCCGGGGTGTACATTTTTGTTTTGCAGTTGTAATAGCTGCTCTGCTTTTTGCTGGAGGTATAGTGTGTATTTCACTAAGAAGATCGGTACTGAGGAAGTGAGGATTATAAGCAAAATAATAGAAAGCGCTGCTTTTTCCCCGTGGGTAAAGATTGCATACAAGTAGCCCGTTATACCGAGTAGGACAAGGATAAAGACAACCGGTAAACGAGGAATAAAATAAGAGACTACGCCACTCAGTGCCATCAGGACGACAATCAGGATAGAAAAATGCGAATAAATAGTGAGGTAAAGAATCACGTTATATCCTCCTTGAGTAATTCTCATAGTAAAATGAGGTAAGCAAAAGATCCTCTATTAAACATATGAAAAGACAGAATCAAAAATGATTCTGTCTAGTAATATAGGAAGGAGGATTCAGCTAAACGCGGGTATTTTCCAAATATCGCGGGTATTCGTCTT
>DEQA01000183.1:684-4774 GCA_002359075.1 Planococcaceae bacterium UBA3378 | reverse complement strand
AGTCCCATAAAGGAAAGCTGGGAGCCGTCCGTACCGCCGCGAATAGGCTCTACAATTGGGGTAATTCCCAGTTTATGCATTGCTTCTTTTGCAATATCCACTATTTCCATAACAGGCGCAATTTTTTCGCCCATATTATAATATTGGTCCTCAATTTCCACTTTAATTGCCTGTTCGCCATATGCTGCTTTAATTTGCTTTTCAGCTTCCAGCATATGTGCTTTTTTCGCTTCGAATTTTTCACGGTCATGGTCACGGATGATATAGGACATTTCAGCTTTTTCGATGCGGCCGTTGAAGCTCATCAAGTGAATGAACCCTTCATATCCCTCTGTTTTTTCAGGCACTGCATCCTGTGGCATAAGATTTTGGAATTTCACCGCCATCGTTGTTGCATTTATCATCTTATCCTTTGCAGAGCCCGGGTGCACGCTCGTACCGTAAGTTGTTACTTTTACGCCTGCTGCATTGAAACTTTCGAATTGAAGCTCACCCAGCGGCCCGCCGTCCATTGTATAGGCATAATCAGCATTAAATGCCTCTACGTCAAATTTATGAGGGCCACGTCCGATTTCTTCATCTGGTGTAAAGGCAACACGAATTCTGCCATGTTTGATTTCGGGGTGCTGTACCAAATATTCCATCGCTGTCATGATTTCAGCAATGCCTGCTTTATCATCTGCTCCAAGTAAAGTAGTGCCATCAGTTGTGATCAATGTTTGGCCGATATAGTTTTTTAAATTCGGAAAATACTCCACTGACATCGTCAGCTCTTCATTTAACCGAATATCTTTTCCGTCATAGTGATCGATACGCTGCGGGTTGACATTCGTTCCTGTAAAGTCAGAGGTTGTATCCACATGGGCAAGGAACCCCAGCGTCGGTACAGCCTTATCTGTATTAGCCGGCAAGGTAGCAAATAGATACCCGTTTTCATCTAATGTAATTTCTGTCAGGCCGATATCAGCCAGCTCTTCCTTAAGTACGTGAAGCAGGTCAAATTGCTTTTGTGTAGAAGGAGTGGCAGGGCTGTTTGCATCTGATTGTGTATCGATTTTAGCATAGCGGATTAGACGTTCTATACATTTTTCTTTCATCAATTATACCTCCTTGAAATGGTATATTTAGTGTACCATTTTATTTCGTATTTCGTAATATTGTGTAATACTAAATGAGATAAAAATTTGTGCGCTGTAGTAGGTGATCATGATCAGCTCGTGGGAAAAGGGGATATCCGTAATGAATTTATTAACCGCCAGTATACTGTCAGATAGGATAAAGAAAGTGGCGCCGATTTTAGCATACAAAGAGCCGGTTTTGAAGGACATCCAGCCCATCCCCAGGATAACACTAATATAAGCGAATACAGCAACCGCCAGGACCGTCTCGCCTTGGGTGGACAGCGTAGAGCACATCCAAGCTGCCATGAAAGCCCCATAGAAAAGCAGGATTGCCTTTACACGGTTCGGTACGTGTTCCTTGCCCTCTGAAAAGGCGGCAATATAAAAAATATGGCCAATCAGGAAGCTTATTAATCCAATAATAAACCATTGAAGCGTATAGTCGCCAATTGCACAAAATATAAGACCGGTACATATAAGCACATAGTATCTTGGTGAGCGGATTCGGGTTGAAAGGGCAAAAAGAATGATCAGTATCATCGGAAACAGTTTGAAAACCATCTTAGTTTCTGCCGGAATAGTATCAAACCCAAATACATAATAAAGTCCCGAAAGAACCGCCAACATAAGCAGCATATTGCGCATGGAACAGCCTCCTTTCCTATCGAGTGATAGGGATTATTACTAATTATGAAACTATTTTGTTGGTTAGTCCGTAGAAAAAGAGGACTAGAAAGGGTGATTCACATGAGTCAATTATTTATCATTTCCATCATCGCTGCGGGTATTATCACAATGTTACTCGTACCGATGACCAAAAAGATTCCAAGGATAGAGCTGACGTCAAAGCAGTATGGAATACTGGCTGTCTCTGTTTTAATATTCAGCTTTATTTCGACGTTTTTCACCGTATATGTATCAAAAATTGATCTGCATTGGACCGTCTTTCTTTATATATTACCCGTTATTGCTCTCGGGGGAGCCATTTTTTCAACGGGTATCGAGAGAAAGATAAAGTCCGCGTTTGTCCTGGCGAGCATTATTGCAGTAGCTTATTTGCTCAGTGCGCCGCTATTTAATGCTGAGGAGAAATATAAATCAGCAGAAATGGCCGAAGATATAGAAATCAAGGCCTTTGATGAGACACAAACACCTGCCAGTGTGCCGCCGAAATATGTGAAAAATAAAATGAAAAAGGCTTTCGGGCAAGTACCGAATACGAGTTTTTACGAATTAGGAAATTTACAGATCCAGAAGGTGAACGGGGAGTATGTGTATATTGCACCCGTTGAATTTTCAGGGCTGTTCAAATGGTTTAATGGTAAAACAACACCGGGCTATTTCATGATGAGTGCTACAGATGCAAACGAAAATCCGAAGTTTGTAAAACAGGAAATGACCTATGTACCGTCAGCCTTTTTGAATAAGAATCTAGAGCGCCATATGCGTCTGCAATATCCGACATTAATTTTCTACGGGGCCCCGCAGCTTGAAGTGGATGACGATGGGAAACCGTATTATATCCGCTCATACGGTGAATTTATATCTGCCCGTAATGGTTTTGATGTCAAAGGGATTGTTTTAGTGGATGCATCTACCGGTAAATCGGAAAAAATCGCATTGGCAGACGTACCTGCCTTTATCGACGGCGCCGTGTCTCCCGAAACAGTCAGTCTGCAAAACAGCTACTATGGCAATTATGTGCACGGCTTCTGGAACAGTGTATTTGGCAAAAAGGATGTCAAGCTGCCATCGGATGAAGGTACGGAGGCAAATGTATCACCGATCTTTACTGAACAGGGAGAGATGTACTACTTCACTGACTTTACAAGTCCAAAAGAAGGCGTTGACTCCATGCTTGGCTATTCTTTAACAAATGCCAGAACAGGTGAAGCTACTTATTACACCGGAAACTTGGAAGAGTCTTATATGGATTCCCAAGGGGCGCTGGAAATCATCGAAAAGAAATTTATCGAGAAGAAGTGGGAAGGCGAGATGCCGATTCTGTATAATTTCTACGGAGAAGCGAGCTGGCTGACGGCGGTGCTTGATTCCAACGGATTCTTGCAAAATTACTTCATCGTCTCGGCAGCGAATCCGGAAATCTCGGCGTATGCCTCTACACCGAACGAAGCGCTGAAGCTATATAAAACGGCATTATCCCGCGGTGGAAGTGTTGTGGAAGGTACCTCAGATGCAGAGGAGGCTCATATCACAGGGGAGGTCATCCGTGTATATAAAGAGCGGGTAGGAGATTTTACGATGGTATCTTTCCTGTTAGCGTCAGGGGAAAACTTCATTGTCAGCACGGAAACAGTACCGCTTGCTGTTTATGTGGAAGCAGGAGATACAGTGAACGTGACCTATTTGGCAACCGGGGAGCAGTTCCTGCCAGTCAAGGATGTAGTAATTGCAGGATTGCCGGTACAGAATTAAAAGAAAATTACCTCGAAAGTAAGGATGTTGCTTGCTTTCGGGGTTTTTTATTGAACATCGTTAGAACGGGAGAAGAAAAGCAGGGAATTTGAGATCCGGCAGCAGCTATTTGCGCGATTGAATATAATCCAGCATTTTTTGTTTGCGTTTTTCCATATGTTCCTTTTTATAAGGCTTTAAATTATAGAAACGCTGCTCCTGTTCTGCCAGCAGGGCACGCTCTTTAGTGAAACGGTTTTCAGCTTCATGGTCAAAAATATAATGTAAGTGGAAAATTTGCAGCAAGGCCACTTCAGGGCTCTCCAGGTTTGCTACAAACTTCAAGTTCCATACGGATGTATAAGAAATATACTGGTGAATATAGTCAGTAGCAAATTGGTATTTTTTTAAATCAATCTGCCGCATGATCGTCTTATGTACTTTTGATAAAGCAATATTAATATCAGCAATAGATAAATAGTACTTCCGGACATTTTGGAGATGTTGTTTTTCAAGCGAACCCGCTACGTGTTTATTAGTATACATACAAAAAG
>DEQA01000183.1:0-644 GCA_002359075.1 Planococcaceae bacterium UBA3378 | reverse complement strand
AAAAAAGCGAAATTAACAGGCGTTCAACCATGTTAATCTCACTTTCAGATTCTAATCTCTTTTTATTATTTCCAAGTGAATCCTTTTGTTTCGAGGAACTCTTTTATAAACGGCCGTTTCTGATCGATCAGGAAGTCAGCCATTTGCTTTGTCCAATTCGCCATTTTTTGATTGGAAGAGCGGCTCGCATAATACGATTCCATTGTTGCATCATATTCATCGAGAAGGGTGTTGTATTTTTCCACATCATAGCTGTTTTCATGCAGTACAGCACCTACAGGAAGACGAGGCTTTGTTTCATTGCGCTTTGTCGGCTTGCCGATTGTCATAGCAAAGAGCGGGAATACATACTCCGGAAGGTTGAATAGTTCACTGATTTCCTGCGGATTATTGCGGGCACCGCCAATATAGCAGATGCCATAACCTTCAGATTCTGCAGCAACCACAAAGTTTTGCGCAAATAAAGCTACATCCGCTACGCCGACAAGCAGGTTTTCAGCAGAATCGACTACGATGTCGACCCCATTTTTTTTACCTGCTTCCTGCAGACGCTTAAAGTCTACACAGAATAAGAAAGAGGCGCCTGCTGTTTGGAATTGAAATTCATTTTTCGATAGCTCGCCCAGCTTTTTCTTTTTCTCCTC
>DEQA01000111.1 GCA_002359075.1 Planococcaceae bacterium UBA3378 | reverse complement strand
CAACAATTATCTAAATGGTAAACTGAAGATATAACCGATAGTAAAGAACAACTCCCGGAAGAAGAATGGCACTTTACTATTCAATGTCTTATAAGCTGAACTTTGGGTAGGAGATGAATATGCCTCCATTCCCATATCTTTTGCTATTAAGATGGTTCTTTTCATATGTAAAGGGTCACTTACGATAGTAAAAGTGTTCAAGTTTTTCTCCTTTGCCACTTCATAGGCGTATTTTAGATTTTCTTCTGTAATTTTAGATTTCGTCTCAATAAGAATATCTTCTGAATGAACATTGTTTTTAATAGCATACTCTCTTGCTACCTCGGATTCTGCCAATTCATCGCCCTTGCCTTTGCCGCCAGTAAAGATAATTTTTTCTACATAATCATTCTCATAAAGCCAAATAGCATGATTGATCCTCTCACGAAAAACAGGAGAGGGTTCTTCACCCCAAGCAGCAGCTCCAAGCACTACAGCCGCATCAGTTTTCACTAATTGATTTTTGTTACCAAAAGACCAAATACTAATGGCTGAATAGCCTATGAAAATAAGAAAAATAACGATAATGGCAAAGACTATTCTTAGCCCTAACTTTTTGGTCAATTTACATCAGTCCTTTGCATTATAAAACTGTTTGTTGTACATAAGAAAAGGTCATAAAAACGGATTAAACAGTTTTGTTACATTCATTCAATACTTTTTTATACAAAATATAGTTGTATATAAAATCGCATATTGAAACGAAATAGGCAAAACCAACAAATAATAATATGGGGGAATCGTAACTGTAGTAAATAAAGTCCTGTGAATGTAGATAAAGGAACCAAATGGATGTCATGACGAAAAGAGAAATATCGTAAGCGATACTTAGTGGGCGTTTCAACTTTTTTAGAGCAAAATTAAAAACAACAACTCTGAAAAGAACAAATAGGAGTAAAAAAATATGATAAGCGAACGAAACATAAAAAATTGATGGCTGTATTGATTCTGGTATCGTCAGCATTGGCATAAAACCTCCTTTCAAACAATTTATCGATAAAAATACATCTCAATAAAATGTGTAATAATGAGTGCTGTCATGATGTAAATTTTATAAAACAATTGGAGATCTTAATGTTGTAATTGCCATAAATATTATGAAGTCTATATATCTATTTTAACATAAATTACCTATTACCCTCCTAAAAAAACCAAGACGAATTTTATCGCCTCGGCTTCCTAAATATATTCTACTAAATCATCTATACTTCCTTCACCCAATACATCGCTCCGTCGTTGCTGCGGTCCATAAAGCCGTACTCGATTAAGTACCGGCGGATTGTTACGTAGTCGGAGTAAGCGGTTTTCAGTACTTCATTGACCTCTTGTTCGTTATACTGCTTCCCTGTTTCAAACCGTTTCATGATCTGCTGTAAAATAACGATTTTGCGCTTTTCCTTGCTTGGGAATGTTTCAATTGCCCCGCCCAGTCCGTTTTTAAAGTAGGTTTCCAGTATTTTATCCTTTTCATCTGCCGTGACATCATATCGTTCGTCCATCATCGTTGCCCCCTTGTGAATGGGTTCGTAATGCTTTGTCGGCTCCAAATTTGCCATGATCGCAAGCTGCACTTTTGCCTGACGTTCTTTTTCCTTCAGCTTGAAGCGGTGCTGGCGGATTGTCGATACACTGTTCGCTGACGTTAGCTCTACAATTTCCTTATCCTGCAGTCCGTTGTGGAACAGCTGCAGCAGCTCCGTCTGTACGTCCGATAACCCCGTATACCGTTTATCCAGCTGAATTAATGCGTCAAACACAGAACCATGCGCCTCATCGATATGATATTCTGCAGCACGCTTTGCTTGAAAAAAACGGCCGTTAATTTGAAATACTTCTTCTATATCAAAACGTTCGTCACAGAACAGGCATTGATACGCCTCGTTGTCCGCTGTTTTTTTGTAGCCTTTAGTCAGTTCCTCTACGGAAGCTTCATCAAAGTTCATTACAACACCCCTTATATAAACAACTATAACTTACGTTTATATAATAGTAAACGAAATAATAAAAAATCATTCAATAAGACTATTACCCAAAACGATCTCTTTCCCCTATAATAAAAGGAAGAAATTACAAGTTGTTAAAAGGGGGAAATATTTATGTCGTACAAAATTGTTTTCTTTGTGTAGACGGTACGCTCATTGATTACAAAAAAGGGGTCATGTCAGTAACCACCATCAGCGCCATTCAGCAATTACTTGCAAAAGGGATAAAGGTCGTCGCTGCTACCGGCCGGCCGCTGTCTATGTGTACAGAGCTGCAGCAACTTGGGATTGAGACATTTATCACAGCAAACGGCGCTTACGCCAAGCATCAGGAAACCGTTATTTTCTCCTCCATTGTAGACCGCCCCATTACCGAAGCCATCGATGCATATGCCAAACAAAAGGGCCACGCGTTATCTTTTTTTACAGAGACGCTCACGATGAACGGGATTCAAAACGCCCCTACATGGCAAGCCCTGCAGCAGACGCTTTCGCTGAAGGAGTATCCCCCGGTCGATCCTTTCATTACCGAAAAGGATATTTACCTGATGTGCCTGTACGCGGATTCTCGGAATGTTGCGGAATATAAAGAAGCTTTTCCCCATCTTCTGTTCGAGCAGTGGCATCCAACGATTGCGAATGTGCTGCAGCGTGAGGTCTCCAAAGCCATTGCGGCAAAGGCTGTGTTACAGTACTTTGGTTGTAAGCCCGAGGAGGCGGTTGCTTTTGGCGATGGGGAAAATGATATCGAGCTGCTTGGGCTCGCAGGCTTCGGGGTGGCGATGGGAAATGGCAGCGATAAGCTGAAACAAATAGCCGATTTTGTGACACAGGATTGTGACAAGGACGGCATCGCCTTTGCCTTAAAGGATTTAGAGCTTATTCATTAGGGACCAAAAAGCGTATGCCGTTTGCCATATTACAACACTATTTTTCCGTTCTCACCTTCTGCACCAAATCAATCGTCGTTGATGAAATCACCACGGTCAAAAGGGAATAAACAATGCGATGAAGCGGAATATATGAAAGTGACAGTAACAATACCGTCAGATCTGTTACCATATAGGCAGCAGCAATTCTGCAGCCTGTGAGCTTGGATATCGTCAGTGCCAAGGCATCATCACCACCGCTCGATCCTCCCTGCCTTACGACCAGCCCTACTCCCACACCTATAAACAGACCGCCTAAAATAGAGGCGATGAAGGGTGTTGTAGAAAGGTCAGGCAGTAACGGCGGAAATGTTTCCCACAGCCTCATAAAGCCTGATAAACATACCGAAGCGACGATCGATATTTTAATAAAATCCTTGCCCAGATACTTATAAGCAATAAAATAAGCAGTCAAATCAAGCAGCAGTGACAGAATGGACGGGGAAATGCCAAACCAATGATGCAGCAGCAGCGTTAGCCCTAAAATACCGCCTTCTGTTATATTCGTTTGCTGATGGACATTATAAAGTCCAAAGGAAATGAGCGCCGATCCTAATACAATCATCGCTACTTTCATCGGTGATAATAATTTTTTGTTCGTTTCAATAAATTCGCTAAAAAACATAGTAGATCAGACCTTTCATTTTAGTACCATAGTTGCGCCTGTAATATATAGGCTAAACCTTGGTACAATACTAAGGTCAAATCTTTTTTTACCGGAGGAAATATGAAAGAGTATTACAAAATAAATGAAATATCTAAACTTTACGGGATTGGGGCCGATTCACTGCGCTATTATGAAAAAATAGGTGTACTCGTCCCAAAACGTAATGACAGCGGTTATAGAATGTATGGCCTTCATGATATATACAAGCTGAATATGATACGGGATTTACGCCAATTAGATTTTTCCATGAAACATATTAAGGATTACCTGGATCATCAGAGCATTGACAATACGCTGAATTTATTAAATAAAGAGCAGGAGCTGATCCAAATAAAACTGGAAGAACTCCAAGCTACCCAACGAAAAATTCAGGATCGCATACTGGCATTATCCTCTGCTGCTAAAATTAAAACAGATACCTTCACGATTAAATCGTTGCCAGACCGCCCCTGCCTGCGGTTGACTACACGCATTACTAGAGATGAGGAAATGGACTTTGCCATAAAAAAACTGCATCGAAAACATGAGAGTAAAATTGAGGATTTTGGCAATCAGCTATTCGGGGCGTCTGTTTCCATGGAGGATGTGAATAAAGGGATACGGGATGTATTTAACTCCGTATTTTTCATATTGGAGCAGGAGGATAGCGAGTCTGATTTTCTCCTGCCAAAAGGAGAATACCTTTCCCTCTACTACAGGGGCGATTACTGTCAAAGCTATGATAAAGTACTCGCTGTTACGACATATGCCAAAGAAAAAGGCTACCAATTATTAAGTGACCCTTTTGAAATCTATGAAATTGATAATCGGGATACGGTACGCAGTGAAGAATTCCTAACCGAAATTCAGGTGAGAATCGGTAGATAGAATTCCCCGTTAAAAAAACAATCTGCCCTGTTTTCCTTCTTTTTGGGATAACAAGGCAGATGCGCTATGTATCCTTCACTCCAGCAAAACAAGCAGCTCCTTGATTTGCGGACCATCCACAAGCTCATACGTATGCCCTTGAATCTTCATAAAGCCATCAGAAGAGATCGGAATCATTAATACATCCTCCCCGTAGGAAATATCTATTTGATAGGCTTCCTCATAGTCCATATTTTTAAAGAACGTCTTTCGTACCTGCCAATCCTCCAGCGCCTGCCGCACCTTTTCCAACCGGGCGTCATTACGCGTGGCGTCCGCCACATTTTCATTCAAATGCCCGTTCGTCTCCCAAATCGTTACTTGATTCAGCCTTTCATCAAAATGGTCTTCTGCAATAAATGCATCGACAAACCGCTTCTCGCTGTACGTGGAGTAGCCTACTACACCTATTACACCCAAAATGATGATCCCTGTCGTCCATATCGTTTTTCTCGCCAGCATATAAGTGCTCCTCTCTTATTTGTTTTCCTATGAGGACATAAAAAAATCGCATCTTCCCTATATCCTATTCCAACGGAAATGCCATTCATGTTTATACGATAAAATTATCTTTTTA
>DEQA01000315.1 GCA_002359075.1 Planococcaceae bacterium UBA3378 | reverse complement strand
GCAAAATCCAATAACACCGCAGCGTCAATCGTTTCTACATCCGGCCCTGTAAACGGGGAAATAGAATGACGGCCTCCGAGTATCTTCGGTGCCACATAGACGAGGTATTTCTGAATGAGACCATGAAGCAGGAAGGAGGCATTTATCTCTCCGCCGCCTTCTACCAATAGATCGGTAATACCGAGCTTGTAAAGTTCGTCCAGCATGGAATGTAAATCTAGCTTACCGTCAACAAGCGGTACATAAATGAATTCTGCCCCTGTATTTTTGAAAGCTTCGGTGTTTTCCTGCTGGCCTTGCGCAGTGACAATAATCGTCCTTGCCAGATCTGTGTGTAAAATTTGAGCATCTAACGGTGTACGAAGCTGACGATCTACTACTATTCGAATCGGATTTTTCCCGTGACGATCTGTTAAACGGGTTGTTAAAGCAGGGTTATCTTTTAATACTGTCCCGATGCCGACAAGAATAGCATCAACTTCATTGCGGAGCTCATGCACATCCTTGCGTGCTTCTGTCCCTGTAATCCACTGAGAGTGTCCATTATATGTAGCGATCTTTCCATCAAGCGTCATGGCGAATTTAGAAATGACGTATGGCCGGGAAGTTACCATATTGTGAATGAAACGTTCATTCAAACGGCGCGCCTGCTCCTCCAGCAGTCCAACTTCCACCTCAATTCCTGCATCGCGCAGGCGCTTAATACCCCGTCCGGCTACAGCAGGGTTAGGATCCTCCATTGCTACGACGACTCGCTTTACACCCGAGTCTTTTACGAGGTCTGCACAGGGAGGCGTTTTTCCAAAATGCGAGCAAGGCTCCAATGTTACATATAATGTAGCGTCTTTTGCATGTTCACCAGCCATACGGAATGCATGTACCTCTGCATGAGGCTCTCCGGCTTTTCGATGAAGCCCCGTCCCGACAATCGTCCCATCCTTGACAATCACGGCACCTACAAGGGGATTTGGATTTGTCTTGCCTTTTGCGCTTGCCGCAAGATCAAGGGCGAGTTTCATGTAATATTGATCGTTCATCATCATCAAGTCCTCCCTCTGATAAAATATGCCCGGCTTTTTCAACCTTTGTTTGTAAATAGAAGCGGTTTGTTTCTGTCATACCACCCCATAATGGAATATGTTTATCAGCCAACAGACCATGCTTTTGAAGAGCGGCCAGCTTATTTGGATTGTTGGTAATGAGCGTGCATGGTTTTTTTCGAAGTGATTCCAGCAGTAAAATAGCATCCTCATAGGAACGGGTATCATCTTCAAACCCTAATGCATGATTCGCTTCTACTGTATCATAGCCGTTTTCCTGCAGCAGGTAGGCCAGTGTTTTTGAAAATAGCCCAATGCCGCGTCCTTCATGGTCTGCTAGATAGAAAACAGCTCCGCAGCCGTGCTCTATGATCATTTTCATTGATTGATGAAGCTGGTAGCCGCAATCACAACGCTGGCTGCCGAAAATATCACCTGTATGACAGATAGAATGCATACGGATCAGTGCTTCATCAGCATTGGCAAAATCGCCATACACTAGAATGGAAGATTGCTGGCCAATTGCCAGGTTTGTTTTTGAGATGTTTTCTATCACCTGCTCGATCGTTGTGCTCGCTTCTACGGGCAGCCATGTATACCACTGGAATGTCGCTTCTACGTCTCCTTGTTTAATCGGTAAGCGGACAGGTCCTACAAGACATAAATTTTCTGTTTCATTCCGCTTAATAAGATGTATTTTTTCTGATAAAATCTCAAGTTCTTTTTCCATTGTCATCACCATTCATCGTTTTAGTGTAAGTCTATGTTAAAAGGAGGGGAAAGCGTTAGGCGTGAGAAGTTTTTTGCCCCATTGTAGTTATGCAGAAGATTTAAAAATGGCAACAGAACTTGTATTGGTATTGCTGCCCCATCCTTTTGGTTAAAGGCACTTACATTTCGTAATTAAATATATAAAAGTTATTAACTATTGTCTAATTTTTCGCTCTTCACTAATAAGAACAGTGGTTTTACGAGATGCTTCTTTTCTTTAGAATTTTATTATATAGAAAAGGAATATAACAGCATCTATCTATCATACATAAAATGAAGGGGGAGAAGCTATGTTTAAAGGAGAAAAGGAAATCCAAATGATAGAGTATGTACCAGAGTCGGTGAAAAAGGCAGGGGTAAGACTGGCGGAGGTAGGGGAAGTGCAGACCATTTCTTTTACAGCAAGAAAGCTGGTTATTGCTCTTGCCCGGACAATTTTAGCGATGAACCCGAAAGACAGGGATGTTGTGCATCAGGCAATCAGCTCTTACAGTGCATTGTATCCGCTTATTAGCGCGGATAAAGAATTCCGGTTTGCAGCGGATGTAGATACAAAAATCCGGGATTATATTTTGTCGACTCGTACAGGTGAGCTGGCTCCGGCAATTGGTTATTTATTTGCTCAAGAACAGTTAAACAAACCCTTCATTGTAGATTTTTCAGGACTGATGGTAGAGGAGACGGCGAAGGCATCGGTTCCTGATATGATTGCCGCCTCATCTACCGGGGAAATCACCTTTATCGAATCCAAAGGTTCAAAGGATACGCGGAATAAAGGGAAACTGCGTGATGCTCTTATCCAAAGTGAAAGTGCGGCGACCCTTGTCGAGGGGGCAGTAGATGACTTCTATGGCCTGTTCATTTCCATTCCCAAAGCGGATGCTGAGTACCCTGCATCAATTCACTATACTTCAACAATTAATGAAGGACAGCGAAAGGCCCATGATCTCCAACGTCTTATGTTTAAGCATTACGCCAGCTGGTTTATGCTTCTGGGTTTTCACGAAGAGGCGGAAAGGCTGGCCGGGGGAGAGGCCATCATATTAAAAAAACCGAAGAAGGAAGTGGCGGTAAAGAAGAAAAAATATTATTTACTCGATGCTTCTGGATCGCTCTTTTTCAATGCGATAAATATATGGGATAAGCAGTTTAAACGTGCCCGGTTTGCGATCGGGGCGGATGTATTTGCTTTTTTAACGGGGCAATCAGATGGCGCTATCGATTTTCCTTCCTATAGCCAGCTGCTAAAGCAGGGGAAGAAGCATGATTTGTTCGCTGATGGAACAGCCGTTTTTTATAAATAGACAAGGGATACGCAAATAAACCATTTGCGTATTTTTTGTTTCTGTTTTGCCAATAGAGAATGGTAGAAGACTAGAAATAGTAGAGATGTTTAAAGGAGAAAATAGTGTAATGACTGGAAGATCCATGAGGTGATAAGGAATTTAGAATAATAAAAGGTGTCAAAATTTATACGAACTTTAATTATCTTTTTGTGATTAATGTTCGGAAATGGGTTGAAATCTATAAAATGAGGTGATATAGTACTAACATAAATTAAATACGTCGTCGTATAATAACGGGAATAAGGCCCGTAAGTTTCTACCAAGTCACCGTAAATGACTTGACTACGATAATGAAAATGTTCATACCTCCATTAATAGGGGTGTACTATTTTCTTATACTCTGTGAAACAAAGCATACGACATTCAGCTCGTATGCTTTTTTTATTGGAGACAAAGTGCCGTTACCGTAGGACGACAAACGGAGGAACAGTTCAACATGAAGAAATATTTCCAATTTAATGAGCTTGGCACAAATTACAAGCGCGAAATATTAGGTGGTTTAACTACTTT
>DEQA01000228.1:12273-12565 GCA_002359075.1 Planococcaceae bacterium UBA3378 | reverse complement strand
TGATTTCCATCAACTGAAATAGTAATTTCTTCTGCCTGTTCCCAATCAATTGTCATTCCGCTGACAACCTTGGTATCCAGTGAGGGTGATAATTTATCATATTCTGAAACAGTGATGTTTTGGGCTGCCAATACATCTTTAACTGTTTTTTCGTGTGTTGCCACTTCTAGTTGTTCACCATTTGCATTGATGACAACCGAGTTCTTCGTTCCCTGGTATAAAACAAATACAATAACTGTTACAAACAGGACAAGAGATAATATTCTTACCACTGTTTGCTTACTCCTCAATG
>DEQA01000228.1:0-12219 GCA_002359075.1 Planococcaceae bacterium UBA3378 | reverse complement strand
TAATACTCGTTGGATTATACGGACTCCGTTTTAAGCTGTCAACATAAATGCATATTCCAATTCACCTAGCGACAGCTTGCAAGCCTTTCCAACCGCAGTACCGGAGACGTGTTCACAATTTAGTCACTAATTTTGAAAAAACGTTTTGCATTTTCTGTTGTCGCTATAGCTACTTCTTCAACAGGTATCTCTTTTTGGCGTGCAATTTCCTCGGCAACGAGGGGCACCAATGACGGCTCATTTCGCTTGCCTCTATGTGGGTGAGGCGCTAAATAAGGTGCATCCGTCTCAATTAAGAGATACTCGAGCGGAATTTCTTTCGCCACCTCTTTTGGCTGTCTTGCATTTTTAAACGTAACCGGTCCTCCGAGACTAATCATAAAGTTCATTCCGATACATTCATGGGCAGTTTCTACGCTTCCGCCATAGCAATGCATAATACCGCCGACAGATGCCGCATTTTCTTCACGTAAAATACGCACCACATCGCCTGTTGCATCACGATTATGGATAATGATCGGTAAATTTACTTTTTGCGCAAGCTGTATTTGCTTGCGGAACCAGTATTGCTGTATATCCTTTGGTGATTTATCCCAGTAATAGTCAAGTCCTGTCTCACCTATACCTACTACTTTAGGATGCGCTGCCAATGTTTCAATCCATTCCAGTTCTTCATCTGTGCAGTCAATTGCATCTACCGGGTGCCACCCAATGACAGCATAAAGAAAATCATATTCTTCAATCAGCTTCATTGCCCGCTCAATCGTTTTACGGTCAAAGCCGACGACTACCATTTTCTCTACTTTTGCTTCAAGAGCCCGATCGATCACTTCTTTTACATCTTCCTCATATTGGTCTGCGTTCAAATGTACATGTGTATCGATATATGATGTCATATTATCTTCTCCTACTTCCGTATTGTAATGGATTAAATTATTTCTTATTTTTCAACTACATTTCATTTATATTACTTCCCTCATCTTTTTGTAACAAACTCTCTATATGTCTCTTTTTGACGAAGGATGTATGTAACCCCTTTTATTCAATTAAATGGTATTTTTCTCTATTTCAAAATAATATTTTGCTATGCAGTAAAACAAAAGGAAGCCTGCTGAATTTTATATGTTCAACAGGCTTCCGCTTTTGGCCTCTTCTGCTGGTTGAAAAGCAGAAATATAGCTATCTAAAATGAGCAAGAGAACGACTCTGCCCATCACGTTTATTTTACCTTCGCCCCATTTTCAAGCTTTGGATCAACCGTAGCCAATGTTAAAACACCGTCATGTGAACCTGCCAAAATCATTCCTTGCGATAATTCCCCACGAAGCTTAACCGGTTTTAGATTCGCTACGACAATCACCTTTTTCCCTACCAGCTCTTCAGGCTTATAGTGCTCTGCAATACCGGATACAACTTGGCGCTGCTCATAGCCAAGGTCAACTTGAAGCTTTAATAATTTATTTGCTTTTGGTACTGGTTCACAAGCAGTGACCGTAGCTACCCGCAAATCAATCTTCATAAAATCATCAATTGTAATTTCAGGAATTTCCGGCGCTTCTACAACTTTCTTCTTCGGCTCTTCCTGCGGCGTTTTTACGCTTGCCTGCATTTGCTCTCTAATATATGAAATTTCCTCCTCCGCATCCAATCGAGGAAATATAGGAATTCCTTTTTCTACCACTTTTGTGTTAGCTGGAATAACATTGCCGAACTCAGCAATCGAATCCCAATTTAACAAATCTTTCCCAAAACCGAGCTGTTCGGCAATCTGTTTTGGAGCAGAAGTCATAAACGGCTGTAACATTACCGCAATATGGCGTAAACTTTCCGCTAAATTGGCCATGACAGAGGCTAATTTTGGACGATCTTCTTCATTTTTCGCCAATACCCATGGAGAAGTTTCATCGATATATTTATTTGTACGGGAAACAAGTGTCCATAATTCTGCTAATACAACACTAAATTGCATCTTTTCCATACTTTCTTCATATTTAATACGTACGTTTTCTGCAAATACTTTTAATGTAGCATCAAATTCTGTCGGCTCAAGATTTTCTGTCGGAATGACCCCGTCAAAATATTTATTCATCATGGAGACAGTCCGGTTCAGCAAGTTTCCTAAGTCATTTGCCAAGTCAAAATTCGTCCGCTCGACAAATGATTCGGGTGAAAATACGCCATCAGAACCAAATGGAAGCTCACGCAACAGGAAGTAACGCGTTGCATCCAAACCGTAGCGCTCTACTAGCATTTCTGGATATACAACATTTCCTTTGGATTTTGACATTTTGCCATCTTTCATCATTATAAAGCCATGGGCGAATACTTTTTTCGGTAATGGTAAATCTAAGGCCATCAGGAAGATTGGCCAATAAATTGTGTGGAACCGCACAATATCTTTCCCGACAACATGTACATCTGCCGGCCAGTATTTATTAAATAGCTCTTCATTATCAGAGCCGTAGCCCAAAGATGTAATATAGTTGGATAGAGCATCGACCCATACGTAAATAACATGCTTTGGATCACCAGGTACTTTAATTCCCCAATCGAAGGAAGTTCGAGAAACTGATAAGTCTTCAAGACCTGGTTTGATGAAGTTATTGATCATTTCATTTTTACGTGATTCCGGTTCGATAAATTCAGGATTTTCTTCATAATACTGAAGTAATCTATCTGCATATTTTTTCATATTAAAGAAGTAGGATTCTTCTTTAACTGTTTGCACATCACGGCCGCAATCAGGACATTTACCGTCCACTAATTGTGTTTCGGTATAATAGGACTCACATGGCACACAATAAAGTCCTTCATATTCACCTTTATAAATGTCACCATTTTCTAGAAAATGTGTAAAAATTCGTTCGACGCTCTTTATATGCCGCTCTTGTGTGGTTTGAATAAAATCATCATAGGATATATCCATAAGAGACCAAAGTTTTTTAGCAGCATCTGCAATCTCATTTACGTACTCTTGAGGATGCTTTCCTGCCTCTTGTGCTTTCTCCTGAATTTTTTGGCCATGTTCATCCATTCCTGTTAAGAAGCGTACATCATAACCGCGCATACGCTTATATCGTGCCATTGTATCAGATGCGACCGTCGTATAGGCTGTACCGATATGGAACTTACCACTCGGGTAGTAAATAGGTGTTGTTATATAGAATGTTTTTTGTTCGCTCACTAGAACTGCCTCCAATTGTTTCACAGTATAGTTTCTATTCTAACGAAGTCGTAAATTCGTTTCAATGAAAGATTATTGAGTTTGTATTTTGTCGAAAAATAACTACACCATAAGTTTGACCTAAATTTGAATATTTAGACTAAAAAAGGTGAATGATAGTAAAAATCTTTACTTTTGCTTGTTTAATTGCAGATTTTGATTAAAAATTTCACATTAATATCCTAATTAGAGCACTAATTTATTGACGTTTATGGTATTACTTGGTATGATCTATCATAGACAAGGTATTGATGTCGAATTTTGACGAATTATCATAACACCATACTAGGAGGAAATATTATCATGAAATCTACAGGTATTGTTCGTAAAGTCGATGAGTTAGGTCGTGTTGTTATTCCGATCGAGCTTCGTCGTACATTAGGGATTGCTGAAAAAGATGCGTTAGAAATTTATGTTGATGATGATAAAATCATCCTTAAAAAATACATGCCTAACATGACTTGTGCTGTAACAGGCGAAGTATCAGATGACAATTTCCGTCTTGTTGGGGGCAAATTAATTTTAAGCCCTGAAGGCGCGGAAATGTTGATGAAAGAAATCCAAAATAACTTAAAAAAATAATTTAAGTATATTTAAAAAGGTGACCGAGAAATCTTTCCGGGACACCTTTTTTCCATGTAAATGACTATATTGTAAGGTGTCCACCTGCTATAGAGAAAGGCAGTGTTACACATCCAATAGCGTTTCACACTGCCTCTTCCTTCCTGTAAACTGGCATCTTTTTCTTTGATCTATGATAGGACAAAATCTGGAATAGCTCACTTATTATAGCCTTACGGATTCTTCCCTATCCTTTTTGATGATAGGCATTATATACATCTCTTTTTGGCATTCCCCGTAATTTAGCCACTTCTTTAATTGCTTCCTTTGAATTGACCTGAGTTTCTTCTATTATATAGTCGACATGTTCAACGACGGTCATGGATGCCCACGGCTGCTCTTCTTCCTCTACTTCACCTGCCGTATTCCCTTCCACTACTACTACAAACTCTCCTCTGATTTCGTTTTCTTCCGACCATGTAATCGCTTCTTCTATCGTGCCCCGCAGAAATTCTTCAAACTTCTTCGTTAATTCCCGGGCCAACACGATACGTCGGTTTCCGAGTACGAGCTGCAGATCTTTCAACGTATCCTTTAAACGGTGCGGTGCTTCATAAAACAGCATTGTTTCTTCCCGCTTCGCTAAGCTTTCCAACTGGAAACGGCGTTCTTTTTTATTACGGTTTAAAAATCCAAAAAAGTAAAACGGCTGCGGATTTAATCCTGAAGCTATGAGTGCTGTCAAGGCTGCATTGGCTCCTGGTACCGGTACAACAGCAAATCCTTCGGCAAGGGCCTTTTCAACAATATCAGCCCCTGGATCTGAAATACAAGGCAGCCCCGCATCACTTACCAATGCTACCGACTTACCATCCCGTAAAAGGGAAAGCAGCTTTTCTCCGCCGATTTCCTGATTATGATCATGATAACTAGTCAGAGGCGTAGTAATATCAAAGTAATTGCAAAGCTTGCGTGTATTTCGTGTATCTTCGGCTGCAATCATATCGACTTCTTTTAATATCCGCAATGCACGGACAGTCATATCTTCTAGATTGCCAATCGGTGTGGCGACAACATATAAACAACTGCCCGATTCGTATTGGCTACTTTTCTGTGATTTCATGTGCTTTGCTCCTTATATAATCTAATTTTCGCTTGCGTTCTAATTGCTTAAACGCATACTCCTTTTGCATTGCTTCTCGCTTTGTCTCAAATGTTTCATAATGGATACATGTGACCGGTATACGGGCCCTCGTATATTTTGCCCCTTTTCCTGCATTGTGGACAGCAATACGCTTTTCAAGATTATTCGTATAGCCGGCATACAATGTATTGTCCTTGCACTTTACAACATAAAAATAATGCTTATTCTCCATACAGGATCGCTCGTATCTCTTTTGTATATTCATTATTGTCCTCATACACATAAAGCGGAGGCAAAATCTTCAAATCCGGTTTGCCATCTTTTATCCCTTCAATGAGCAGCGTATTGGCTTCTTTTCCACGCTTTGGATAGACAAGCTGCATTCTTTTGGGCTCTAACCGGTTTGCACGCATAGCTGTCACAATGTCCAATAGCCTGCCTGGTCGATGGACAAATGCCGCCTTGCCGCCCTGTTTCAATAAACGGCCGGCCGAATGAACTGCCTCTTCCAATGTCAGATGAAGCTCATGTCTTGCAATGGCATGATATTCACTTATATTTTTGTCGCTCAATTCATGCGCCAAAAAATAAGGAGGGTTGCACGTCACAGCATCATATTTTTCTATTCCAAGGGTATTCGGTGCCTCTTTTACATCACCAAGCACCATTTCGATTTGGTTTTGCAGCTGGTTATAGCCTACACTTCGACAAGCCATATCATATAATCGCGGTTGTAACTCCACCCCTATAATTTTGGCATTCGTACGGGCACTCAAAAATAAAGGGATCGCACCATTACCCGAACACAGATCTACTACTGCTCCACGTTTTGGTACATTAACAAAACGGGAGAGTAACACTGCATCCAAAGAAAATGAAAAAACAGATGGGCTTTGAATAATTCGTAAATCTTCAGCTAATAAATAGTCCAGGCGCTCATCATCCTTTAACCATTCATTCATCATAATTCCTCCAAAAGAAAAGACTGACCTCCCCTTTAAGGAAGCAGCCTCTTCATTAACTATTTTCTTTATTTAAAAATGATAAACAGAACAAGCAATCCTCACCCTTACGTGAGCTTCCAAAATGAACATGGCACACATGGAACCCTTCATGATAAAGGCGGGCCAAGTTATCGTATCCTTCCCCAATATCTAAAGAATTGCCCTTCTTCTTTTGCTTAACAGTGGGCTGCTCCTTAGATAAAAGCTCTTCTAGACGCTTTCTTAGATGAAGGTTTTCCGTTTGAAGTGTTTGATGTTCCTCCATCATATGCGCAACAAACCGCTTCAGGTCAACAAACTGTTGCTGCATTGATTCGAGCTGCTGTTCGAACTCCATAACAGTATCTAAAAAATTACGGTCCTTCACTCAAGCCACCTCATTAAGTTTCTATCTATATAAGATTTTTTTCATATTTCAATAATTCTTCAAGAGAATATTCAGCAGTACGCTCCTGCTCCTGCAAGTAAACCTGAATTAAACGTTCCAGAACATTCAGGCCAATTACCTTTCCCTGCCCATCCGGTGTCATTGTCATATCTCCAATATCAGGCATTCCTTCTTTAGCAAGCTCGTAATCATCATTCTCATATTTCAGGCAGCACATTAAGCGGCCACAAAGACCTGAAATTTTTGTTGGATTAAGCGATAGATTTTGGTCCTTTGCCATTTTGATCGACACCGGATCAAAATCTCCTAAAAATGTGGAACAACAAAGCATACGTCCGCATGGACCAATCCCGCCTAAAAGTTTTGCTTCATCCCGTACACCGATTTGCCGTAATTCGATACGGGTACGGAAAATAGACGCTAGATCTTTTACAAGCTCCCGGAAATCAACACGGCCTTCTGCTGTAAAATAAAAAATAATTTTGTTACGGTCAAAAGTATACTCTACATCAACAAGCTTCATTTCCAATTTATGCTCAATAATTTTCGAGCTCGCTAATTCATACGCACGCTTGGACTCCGATAAATTCTCTTCCACCTGAATCCGATCTCTTTCATCAGCCGGCCGTACTACCTGTTTAAGCGGCAGCACCACATCATTTTCATCCACTTGCCGGATAGGAACGACGACTTTCCCATACTCTATTCCACGTGCCGTTTCGACGATTACATACTCCCCTACTTCCAGTATGTAAGCAGCCGGATCAAAATAATATATCTTACCCGCTTTTTTAAAGCGGACTCCTACTACATTATACAAATGTATACCCCTCCTGCAAATTTAGCATTAGCTGCTCCATTAATAGCGTTCGGTTCATATTGCGCTGCAGGTTCGCTCGTGCTTGTAAAACTGCTTGCATTTGACTCGATAATCGCTCGTACGTTGTATGCAGGGCCATTTCCTTAAAGACATGCAGCATATCTGGATATGTGCAGGCAGCATCAGGGTTGGCCTTGATTGCCACGATATCACGGTAAGCAAATAGTAGTAAGTCTAATGCTTGTTCTATCTCCGCTTTTTCTTTAAATGAAGGAAGCCATTCTTCATGTACTAAAAGCAACGCTTCATGCACATTACTTTTGACTATCTCCACTAATTTTAACACTGTTTTTCTCGCATGTGCAAATTGCTCTTCCTTTGTAAGGGCCAGGGCAGTCTCAAATTCATTTGTCACCATGCTGACCGTAGAAGCCATCGAATGGGTAACCCCTTGCTCCATAAGGCGCTCCATTAAAATTTGTCGAGGTACCTTAGAAAATTTTATATGCTGACATCTGGAGCGGATTGTCGGTAAAATACTTTGGAGCTGCTCCGTTAATAAAATAGCGGTCACTTCCCCATCAGGCTCCTCTAAAAATTTTAACAGCATATTTGCCGAAGCAGTATTTAATTTATCAGCATGATGCAGAATGTAGATTTTGCGTCCGCTCTCCACACCTGTCATCATCATTTCTGCAATTAAATCACGAATTTGGTCAATTTTAATAAACTGTCCTTCGGGCTCCACCTGCTTTACATTTGGGTGATTTCCAGAATCAACCCGTATACAATGACGACATGTTTCACATGGAACGTTATTTGCCGGATGCTCACATAGCAGAAGCTTCACAAAAAACGTCATGACATCACGCTTCCCTGTACCTTTTTCACCGTCAAATATATAGGCATGCGCCATTCTGTTCTTTTCATAAATTGTCTGCAGCTGCTTCATTACGATTGGCTGTACCAATTGTAACTCATCCACTTTTCGTACCATTTTAACTCACCTTTTCGACTCAATAGAAAGGTACTTGCTTGTTTCATGCAATGCAAGCATTATTCCTTTAGAAAAAATCCCGTGTCTACATACACGACAAAGACACGGGGTTACATGTATAGGTTAATTAATAAGCCTTTAATTTCACCTATTTTATCTAATAAATCAATCGTTTCTTTTTCCTCATCTAAAATATCGCTGGCAAGTTCTACAAGACGCTCATCCACTGTCTCAACAATTTTTAAGCGGCGTCCCTCACCAAAACGATTCCAGGTATGGGATTGCTTCATTTCCAAGCCGTGGTTCACCGCTTCCTGCAAAAAGCGCTTCACCAGCATCTTGAAACGTGTCAGTTCGCGAAGATTCCGCGAACGAGCTACCCTTTCCCCAGCGGCGGAAATATCACCTAGAAGACGTGTCAGCTGCTCTGTTTCCATTTTCGAACCTTGCTTTATGATCATATCGCCAAAACGGCTGCCGTTCTGGTTTGTCTGTCTCACTTCATTTTGGTTCTGAAAACCGACACGCATATCACGGTTAATCTTCAATTAAAAATCCACCTCCATCTTAAAACTGGTGGAACTGTTCAATTGGCAATACGAACACAGTCGCTCCCCCAACTTCCACTTCAACCGGATAAGGAATATACGAATCTGCACTTCCTCCCAATGGAGATACCGGCGCTACCATCTGCTCACGCGAACGGCAATTGTCTCGAATTACATCAAGTAGTTGTGGAATACGGTCATCATCGACACCGACTAAAAAAGTCGTATTTCCCGAACGTAAAAATCCACCTGTACTCGCTAATTTTGTTGCACGAAAATTATATTTCGTTAAAGCATTTGATAAACGATTACTATCCTGATCTTGAATAACTGCTACGACTAATTTCATTCGCCCTCACCCTTTCAGTTGAATGGTGTTACCATTATATCATATTCCTCTTACTTACTTCATTTACTTTTCTTCTATTAAACTTTTTACTATGAACCAAGCCTCTTCCACTACTTCCTCTAAAGAGCGATTTGCATCAATGAGGATAATACGGCCCGGATCTTCCTTTGCCAGCTGTAAATAGCCATTCCGCACCTTCTCATGGAACGCAAGGCTTTCTACATCCAGCCGGTTTATTTCATTTTGCCGGTTCGCTTCAATACGAGTCAAACCGATAGACGGCTCTAGATCAAAAAGAATTGTTTTATCAGGCATCCTTCTTCCTATTGCAAATTCATTAATGGCCCGTACTTTATCAATTCCTAATCCACGCCCTAATCCTTGATAAACAAGCGAAGAGTCAATAAAACGATCACAGAGAACAATTCTTCCAGCCTGTAGCGCAGGCTCCACCTTCTCATAAAAATGCTGGCTGCGTGCTGCTGCATATAATAAAGCCTCTGTATGAGCACTCATTGCAGTATTTGCCGGATTTAAAATGATCTCTCTAATTTCTTCAGCAATACCAATGCCACCCGGTTCTCGTGTCGCTAAAAAATCGACCTGTTCATTCTTCAGCCGTTCGGTAATTACTTTTAAAACAGATGTTTTTCCAGCTCCCTCTGGTCCTTCGAACGTAATAAATAAATTTCTTACCATTTTCTATATTCCTCCAACAACTACTTTAGTACTTGAATAAAACGCTCTTCCAGACGATGCTCTCCTTGAAATGCAGCCCCACCGGCTACTAACTCCTCAAGCTGGCTTAACTTAGACACCGTGATCTTCTCTCCGGGGACAAATAAAGGAATACCTGGAGGATAAGGAATGAGCATACTCCCTGCTATACGACCGATTGAGTGCGCATAGGGAACCCATTCTTTTTCCTTTGCCTCTATTTCCGCGAATGTGGCATTAGGGGTAGTAATCGAAGCCATTTTATATTGTTTACCCAATTGTGGCTGTCCGCTACCCTTTTTCATTTTTAATTGGGCTGCCACTTGTTTCATTCTCATTTGTATATCAGCATAAGGATATACCTCCCCGCGCTTCAGTAAAGGCAGCACTAGCAGAACCTGTTCTATATCTGCCAATTCAGGATAGATTAGATTTTCCTCCATAGCCGCTTTTAGCTCCATCCCTGTATAGCCTGGCATCCGGATACATACCTTTAACGGATCATCTGTCTCAATAATTTCTAATTGCGGGATTGATTCTAGTGCTTCTAACCATTGCTTTCGTTTTTCTAAACAATATAAGGCATCACTTTCCTTATACTTGCTAATATAATGTCTTGCATCATCCAGAGAAGCAAGAAGGAGATAGGAAGGGCTGCTTGACTGCAGCATTCGTAGATAATGGTTGATCCTTTGATCGGAGATAAGCTTAGATTTAATGTGCATAAAAGAAGCCATTGTCATAGCTGGAAGTGTCTTGTGTGCGGAATGCACCACTATATCTGCCCCTAGATCAAGAGCTGATACCGGAAATTCCCTACTTGCTGTAAAGTGGGCACCATGGGCTTCATCTACCAAAACAGGTATTTTTTGTTCATGACAAAGCTTAATCGTATCCTGCAAGTCTTTGGCAACCACTCCATAATAGGTAGGATACGTAAGAATCAGACCCTTTGCTTCAGGATATTCTTTTACAGCTTCTTTTATCGTTTCAAGTGGCACCACCCCAGCCGATCTTGTATGTTCGTCCCACTCAGGTGCTAGATAGACTGGTTTGGCACCAACTAATTCTATTGCATGAAAGATTGATTTATGCGCGTTTCGCTGTACCAAAATTGTATCACCCTGTCTGCATACAGCATACACCATCGCTAAATTTCCCACTGTCGATCCATTCACAAGAAAAAAGCTGCGATCAGCTCCGTATGTTTCTGCCAAAAGTTTTTGTGCTGCATCAATTGCCTCTTCTGGATGGTGAAAATCATCAAGTCCCGATAATTCCGTCACATCATAAATCAAGGCCTTTTTCAATTCCTTCGGCAAGGTTGAAAGACGCCCATTTTTATGTCCCGGAACATGTAGAGAATAAGGCTCTTTTTCTACAAACTTTTGCAGAGCTTCTACAAGTGGTCTTTCACTTTTCATTTCATTTCACTCCGTTCCTTGTTCTTTCTTTATTATAGAATTTACAAGGAGGAAAACCAACTGTTGGGGTCCTCTTTAATCTAAATTGTGAAGTTTGTTATTAACTTGGTTTCTGCTAAGTTAATATTGTTACACGTGTGGTGTCTACACACTGTTAAAGCTGAAGGCAGTTCCAAAGGCGCATAATACTTCCTTCTACGATTCCCCTCGCCACATGCTTTTGTAGCAGAATTCAATCTTGCTGGTCTGCGGCTCTGGCAGAATAGACAGCAACGCAAACACTTTAGAGAGTAGTAAATTCACTATATAGTTAGTAATGAAAGATAAAACAAAACGGCTGGCACACTATAAATGTCTCTGATTATTCAACACTCGAACGATAACTTTCTCATGCTTATACACAATTTCATGATAGCCAGTATCTCCTGTAGGAAAAATAAAAGGTGCCGTTATATCATTTTTCAGCAAAATATTTAAAAAGTGATTGATTGTCCCTCCATGGGCAACAATAGCGATGCATGCCATTTCTTTATACGTATTCATTATTTCATGATAGATAAATTCTACGCGTTGGCGGAAAGTGAGTTCAGATTCACCTTATAGCATGGCTGTTGTTAGAGGACGTCCTCCTGTGGGAAGGGGATATATTTGTTTTGCCTGCTCTCTATCCACTCCCGCCAGTACTCCATTATTCAATTCCATTAGCTTCTCTTCAATTACTATCCCACAGTTATATACAGAATTTATAATTTCTGCTGTTTGCGCGGCACGCTCCAATGGGCTTGTAATGATTTGTTCTACCTGATAACGGTTGAGTAGATATTGAGCTAATTTTGTTGCCTGTTCCCTTCCTAAATCAGTTAAGGAAAAGTCCGCTCTTCCTTCATGGACATTTAATAAATCTGCTTCTGATTGGCCATTGCGTATAAGTAATAGTTTCATATTTTCTCCCCTTAAATAATGATCTTTTCTCTTATTTAAATTACACAGCTAATACGGTATTTCCTTTATTACTACCCTACAGGTTGAGTCTGATTGCCTAGC
>DEQA01000299.1 GCA_002359075.1 Planococcaceae bacterium UBA3378 | reverse complement strand
ACACAAAAATATTGACACTACCGAAATGCTAGAATCATTAATAGTTTGTTTCTACTTATTAGTAATAGGGTAAAGCTATTTTTGAGGAAAAAAGTAGTGGGGGTGCCGGTTATGACGCATGGACGGAGTTTTTTGAAACTGATCGTTCTGTTGTCGGCTATCGTTTTATTTGGGTGCTCTTCTAATGAAATTATCAGTATAGAAGATTCAAATACGTATGCATGGCAGAAATATATGAATGAGGATGAGTTCAACCAGTTAGAAGAAGGAATGTCTTATATGGATGTAGTGAAAGTAGCAAAAGGCCCTGGTAAACAGATAAATGACCAAACCTATATGTGGCCGGACGAGCTGCTTATGACTCAAGCATATGAGATTGAATTTAAAGATGATCAATTAGTGGATAAACGGATTGTCCAAAAGCGGGGAGAATCAGAACGCGATTTACCGGCTGATAAAGAATCAGACAAGCAAGAGGAAGAAAATACAAAATAAAGACCCGCTTGTAAATGGCACTTCATTTATTGAGGAAATTCAATAAATGAGGTGTTTTCTTTTGTAAACTAATGTGTGCTCTTTTCACTTAGGCACTACCCTTTGAACATTTACGATGCTTACAGTAAACTAATAGTAATGTACTTTGGAGGATTAAAACATGGCATTTGAAAAATATATAACATCTGTGGAAGAAACACAGGCATTGGCCTATCGTTTAGCAGTACTGCTGGAGCCTCAGACTACCATTACGCTTGAGGGTGATTTAGGTGCAGGCAAGACGACCTTTACCCAAGCACTGGCAAAAGGGCTGGGGATTACACGTACAGTAAACAGTCCTACTTTTACGATCATGAAACAATATAATGGCCGTTTGCCTTTAAATCACCTTGATGTCTATCGTCTGGCGGACAGCGAGGAGGACCTAGGCTGGGATGAGATTTTCTACGGGGATGCGGTAACGGTTGTAGAGTGGGCGCATTTAATTGAAGAGGAGCTGCCAAAAGAGCGGCTTGGTATTGAAATCAGCCGGATTAGTGAAACGGAGCGAAAATTTATATTTAAACCGATGGGCGCTCAATACGTCCAACTGTGTGAGGAGCTATTAAAATGATTTGGTTAGGAATTGATACAGCAAATGCCCCCCTTTCTGTGGCAATTGTAAAAGATGGGCAAGTGATAGCGGAAACAGTTCAAAATGTGAAGGTTACCCATTCTATAGGAGCGATGCCTGCTATAGAGGAGTTATTTGAAAAGGCCAATATGAAACCTGCCCAACTAGATGCTGTAGCTGTGTCGGAAGGGCCCGGCTCCTATACAGGAGTACGTATTGGCGTGACAATTGCCAAAACCCTTGCCTGGACATTGAAAAAACCATTGGTAGGCATATCAAGCTTGCAGGCACTGGCTGCTAACGCCAAAATGTTTGACGGGGTCATTTGTCCATTATTTGATGCCAGACGTCAGCATGTTTACGCTGCTGCCTACCGGGGAGACAAGCTGGAAGAAGTAATTGGTGATCATCATGATTATATCGATGGGCTGTTAGAAACACTGCAGGCATTGAATGAAAATGTACTATTTATCGGGACAGATGTAGACGTGTTTTGGGGTCGTATTAAAGAGATACTTGGAGAGCGGGCTATCCGTGCTTCTTATACGCTCGATCTGCCACGTGCAGCAGAACTTATTGCGCTTGCGGAAGTACGGGAATTGCCATCTGTAGAAGCAGTCCATCATTTTGTCCCTCAGTACCGCCGTATTGCAGAGGCTGAGGCAAATTGGATAAAGGAACAGAAGAAGGTGGCCGAGTGATTACGTATCGTAAAATGACAGCAAATGATGTAGAGGCTGTTTATGCAATTGAATTGGCGACTTTTCCAACACCATGGACGCTAGATTCTTTTCATTATGAAATGCGCGAAAATCAGTATGCTCATTATATAGTGGCAGAAAATGAAGCAGGGATTATCGGCTTTTGCGGCATGTGGCTCGTCATTGATGCAGCACAAATTACAAATGTAGCTGTTGTAGAGTCTGCAAGAGGCCAGGGGATAGGCGAAGCATTGATGAAGGAAGCCATCCGCGTTGCACAGGAAGCGAAGATGGAGGTCATGAGCTTGGAAGTGCGTGTGACAAATAATGTAGCGCAAAATCTATACCGAAAATTAGGTTTTCAAGATGGGGGCATTCGAAAAGGGTATTATACTGATAACGGGGAAGATGCCCTTGTGATGTGGGTGAATATAAATGAGTAAATATATACTGGCAATTGAAACAAGCTGTGATGAAACAGCAGCAAGCATTATTAAAGATGGGACGGACATTGTTTCCAACGTCGTCTCATCGCAAATCGACAGTCATAAACGTTTTGGAGGCGTAGTGCCTGAAATTGCTTCAAGGCATCATGTAGAGCAAATCACGATTGTTATAGAAGAATGCCTGACACAAGCAGGAATGGAACCGGCAGATTTAGCAGCGGTAGCTGTAACGGAAGGACCGGGACTAGTTGGTGCTTTACTGATCGGGATTAATGCAGCGAAGGCATTTGCGTTTGCACATGGTTTGCCGCTTATCCCTGTTCACCATATAGCAGGACATATTTATGCGAATGCGCTTGTACAGCCGATGGAGTTTCCTCTTCTTGCGCTTGTCGTTTCAGGAGGGCATACGGAGCTCGTTTATATGAAGGAGCATGGCAGCTTTGAATTAATTGGCGAAACGAGAGATGATGCAGCAGGGGAAGCGTATGATAAGGTAGCGAGAGTATTGAATTTGCCTTATCCTGGTGGGCCGCATATCGACCGTCTGGCACATGAAGCACAGGAAGCTGTACCGTTTCCTCGTGTTTGGCTAGAGGAAGACTCCTATGATTTCAGTTTTAGCGGATTAAAATCAGCCGTTATTAATTATAAGCATAATCTCGATCAGCGGGGTGAGGAAATCATTCCGGCACAAGTAGCGAAAGGGTTCCAAGATAGTGTAGTGGAAGTCCTGACAGCAAAGACTGTACGGGCGGCCCGTGAATATGGTGTTAAACAGGTCATTGCTGCTGGAGGTGTGTCAGCTAATAAAGGTTTACGCACGGCATTGAAAGCAGCATTTACAAAAGAGGGCATCCCATTTTTTGTTCCGCCGCTCAAACTATGCACAGATAATGCGGCAATGATTGGGGCAGCGGGCTTTTATATGTATGAAGCAGGCGTAAGAGGCAATATGAAGATGAACGGAAAACCGGGAATGGAATTAAAAAGCTGGATAAGATAAAGAAAAGTGCTGCGTATAATATGCAGCACTTTTTGTTTTTGTAAAAAAGTAAACATAGCAGGATATAGCGATTTTTGTATAGAACCCACTGAACCAAGCAATTATACTGCTGTTGTACAATTTTTCTGAAAAATTATCCACAGCTTTGAACAACTGTTTTGAAAATGTCAACGAGAACATTCGTACTTATACACAAACTGTGGATAACCTGTGTGTAAGTTGTGATTTAACATAAAAATATGTGATTTTCTTGTTGAAATTATGTGGAAAAATAAAATGGCGATTGTGGGTAATGTGGAAAACCCTGTTGATATGTTGATATTACTACATTTTATCTGTGAATAAAAATGTGGAAATTTTTTATTCTTTATAGGTTTAAAAAATAGAAAGTAGAAATACAGAGCCGCTTATAATGAGAGAGTTGATATTACAGAATAATATTAAAAAATGGATATAGTTAAAAGGAAGCGGGTTTTTATTAAAAGAGAATGGACAATAAATAACAGCATATGCTAAAAAACGGGCGACGGTCTTCGGCACATAAGAAGCGTTGAAATAGGAGTACTTTTACTATATGCAGGCTTCGGATTTTACATTCGTTGATACATAAAATCCCCTGTTAAATAAACAGGGGATTCATACATTTATAATGCTTCCAGCTCTTCATTGAGCTCAAGCCATTCCATCTCGAGCATCTCATGTGACTCTTTTGCTGCATCGAGATTTGTTTGGATTTCTAAAGCTTTTTCATGATCGGAGAAAATTTCCGGATCACATAATGCTTCTTCATATCCATTGATTTCTTCATCAAGAGAGCTCATTTTCCCTTCTATCTCTTCAATAGAACGGCGGATTTGGCGCTCGCGTTTTTTTGCTTCTTTATCAATCGTAGAGGTTGTCGTCTTAGAAGAAGTGACAGCAGCTGTTGTTTTGGCAGCTTCACTAGCGGCTTTCATTGCGGCTAATTCTTCAAGCTCTTGTTTTTTCTCTACATAATAATCGTAGTCGCCTAAATATTCGAATGCGCCATCTTTTGAAAGCTCAACTACTTTTGTAGCGATACGATTAATGAAGTAACGGTCGTGCGATACGAATAATAGTGTACCGGGATAGTCGATTAAGGCGTTCTCCAGCACTTCCTTACTATCTAAATCAAGATGGTTCGTCGGCTCGTCCAAAACAAGAAAATTACATTTGTGCATCATTAATTTTGCAAGGGCAAGTCGGGCTTTCTCACCGCCAGATAAGGAATTGACGGGCTTTGCCACATCATCACCGCTAAAAAGGAAATTGCCAAGTACAGTGCGGATATCCTTTTCATTCAGTAGGGGCCATTCATCCCAGAGCTCTGCCAGAACCGTTTTATTACTGTTAAGCTTCGCCTGCTCTTGATCATAGTAGCCAATTTGAACATTTGTCCCGTAGCGGATATCTCCTTGCAGTGCTGCAAGATCTTTCACAACCGTCTTTAAAAGAGTGGATTTCCCAACACCATTTGGTCCTACAAGGGCAATACGATCCTCACGGAAAATCCGCATGGAAATGCCGCGGGAAATTTCTTTATCCGCATAACCGACAGCTAACTCATCGATCGATAGCACATCATTGCCGCTTTGGCGTTCAATCGTAAAACCAAAGCTTGCGGATTTTTCATCGCCGTCCGGGGAATCCATCCAGTCAGTGCGCTCCAGCATCTTTCGGCGGCTTTGGGCCATCTTTGTTGTGGAGGCGCGGGCGATATTTTTTTGGATAAACGCTTCAAGCTTTGCCTTTTCGTCCTGCTGACGCTCATACATTTTTATATCGCGTTCATAATTTTTAGCCTTTTCATCTAAATAAGCACTGTAGTTGCCTGTATATTTTGTGACGCGTGTACGTGATACTTCATAGACAATGGAAACGACTTGATCGAGGAAGTACCGGTCGTGGGACACAATTAAAATAGCGCCGTCATACCCTTTTAAATATCCTTCAAGCCATGATAACGTCTCGATATCCAAGTGGTTGGTAGGCTCGTCCAAAATCAATAAATCAGGTTTGGATAGTAAAAGCTTAGCAAGCGCAAGGCGTGTCCTCTGCCCACCTGACAGTGAGCGGATGGGCTTATCATAATCTTCCGGATAAAATTGCATACCGTGAAGAACAGAACGTGTATCAGCCTCATACTGATATCCTCCAGCTTCCTTGAAATCATGCTGGAGCTGATCATACTCCGACATGATACGGGTATATGCCTCCTCATCTTCATGAATAGCAGGATCAGCCATTTTTTGCTCTAACATTCTCAGCGCCTGCTCCATTTTATGCAAGCTGCCAAAGATCGTCATCATCTCATCCCAAATGGAAAGTGCTGAGTCAATACCTGCATGCTGCTCCAGATAGCCGATTCTTACACCCTTTGGAATGATAATTTCGCCTGCATCATAGGACATTTGTCCGGCGATAATTTTCAGAAGCGTAGATTTCCCGGCGCCGTTTCGGCCGACGAGCGCCACCCGGTCGCGGTGCTGCACCTCAAGCTTGACACCGCTCAGTATCTCGTCGGTTACGAATGATTTATATAATTGATTTACTTGTAATACAATCATTTTTTACACCTCAGTTCACCCTTTAGTTTACTGGATGAAACTATCGCGTGCAATGATAGGTGCTTTACTTGTATCTATATGTTTAGTAAGATTAAAACGATTTCCATTTGATTGTAGGAGGAACATAAGTGAGTAAAGAATATAAAATTCCTCAGGCAACTACGAAAAGGCTTCCTCTTTATTACCGTTTTCTTCAAAACTTTGCTCAAGAGGGGAAAAAGAGGATCTCATCCCAAGAACTAAGTGAGGCAATGAAGATTGATCCGGCGACAATTCGCCGGGATTTTTCATATTTTGGAGCGTTAGGAAAAAAAGGATACGGCTATGATGTTCAGCATTTATTATCTTTTTTCCGTCAAACGTTAGATCAAGATGAGGCGACGAATGTAGCGTTGATCGGTGTGGGGAACTTAGGGAATGCATTTCTTAAATACAATTTCCAAAAAAACCATAATACACGTATTGTTGTGGCATTCGATTCGAAGGCGCCATATGAAGGAACAGATATTAGCGGTATTCCGGTGTTTCATCCGGACCGGTTGGAGGAAATGTATGAGGAATACGGAGCGGAGCTGGCTATTTTGACTGTATCGTCCCGCTCGGCACAATCAATGACTGACCGGCTGGTGAAGATGAATGCGAAAGGCATTTTAAACTTTACGCCAACCAGGCTGACAGTGCCTGACTCGATGAAGCTAATGAATATTGACTTATCGGTAGAGCTGCAGGCTCTCATTTATTTGATCCGTAATAGCGAAAACTGACGTAAATTATTCACAGTTAATCTAATAGCAAAAATACAGGTATTACTGTAAAATGATACCTAGTAATGAAGGAGGTGGCTGTAATGGTAGTACATTTAAATATGATTGGTCCAGCGAGCCTAGTTATTATCGGTGTAATCGCGGTATTGATTTTTGGACCGAAGAAACTGCCGGAGTTGGGAAAAGCGATGGGATCGACGCTTCGTGAATTCAAAAACGCTACTAAAGGTTTAGCTGATGACGACGATGATCATGAAAAGAAAGTTATCGATCATAAAGATAACGATTCAATTAAGTAAGTTAAGGATGTCAATTTTATGAATCCAAAAGAACTGACTGTCATAGAACATATGGAAGAGTTAAGAAGCCGTCTCTTTGTGACAGCGCTATTTTTTGTACTAGCCCTTGTCGGAAGTTTTTTCTTAACGGAACCCATTATTAAATATATTCAAATTGATGGTGAGGCAGCGCAATTTACGCTAAATGCCTTTGCGCCGGCCGATACACTCGCTGTTTTCTTAAAAGTAATGTTTAGCGTAGCTTTTGTTTTTACAATCCCGGTACTGCTTTACCAGCTTTGGTCGTTTATCACACCAGGATTGCTTGAAACAGAACGAAAAGCGACACTTAAATATATACCGTATGCTTTTTTCTTATTTTTACTAGGAATTTCATTTTCCTATTTTGTGTTATTTCCGTATGTCATGAGCTTTATGACGAACTTGTCATCCAATTTGGAGATCGAGCAGACGATTGGGATTAATGAATACTTTTCATTCCTATTCACGCTTGTCCTGCCGTTCGGTTTTGTCTTCCAGCTTCCGGTAGTGACACTTTTTCTGGCGCGGATCGGTCTGTTAAATCCGGCTCTGATGGTTAAATTCCGCAAATATTCCTATTTTGCCCTGTTTGTGCTGGCTGCCTTTTTGGCACCTCCTGATTTTGTATCGAATCTGATTGTAGCCGTCCCGCTTTTCATCCTCTATGAGGTGAGTATCATTATTTCGCGAGCCGGATACCGTAAGTATGTAGAGGCAGAGGAGCAGCGTATCCGCGAGGAGCAGGAACGCGAGCAGCAGCTTCAAGTAGAAAAACTGCTGGCAGAGCAAAAAAGACAAATAGAAGAATT
>DEQA01000275.1:436-2548 GCA_002359075.1 Planococcaceae bacterium UBA3378 | reverse complement strand
AAATAGTTTAGCTGGGAGTCTTTTTTTAGAAATATGATCTGTAAAAAAATGAAAAAATAGTTGCCATTGGTCTGTATCAAATTTAATCGTAAACCTATCTTGCAGAGAATTTTTTGTATTTATTTGTCTTTTTAACCATATGGTTTGTATAGGAATTTTTTGTGTTTGTCTGTATTATTCGATTATACTATTGAATTTTTTATCCTCTAATTGCGGATACTGGAGGAAAAAGGGCACTTTACGTGCAGCAGATCGTTCTGCTGCATACGAACTTCCAAAAAAAGCAGGGGATTTTTTAGAAGTATGGAATCGATCAAGGGCACAGCTGCCGTTTTCTGTCCGTTAGGGAATTCTTTCTCATCACTGAAATGGTGAAAAGCACACTACCTCTATCCCGCTATAAAATAATTAATATAAGATTGATGCAGGAGTCATGTTTTTTCTGGGTATATACGCCTGATTGTATATGCTCCATTCCATAACTATCAATATTCACAGGATTTTTGAAAAAAAGAAGTTGAGGTTTTTTCATTTATTCGCTAAGATGTGTCTATTCAAAAGGAGGTTCCATTTCCATATGAACGTATATGATAATGAATTGGCGATCGACTGTATTTTACTTGCAGGCCGCATTATGATGGAAAGCGGGGCCGAAACATATCGGGTAGAAGATACAATGCTGCGGATGGCGCATTCCCAGAACATGGAAAATTCACAAAGCTATGTAACACCAACAGGAATTATTTTCTCCCTGGGCAGAACTCAGCCTACTAGAATTACATCCATCTCTACAAGGGTCACAGACTTACATAAAATAGCCCTTGTAAATAATGTATCAAGAAAATTAGCCTCCCATATCATCACATTGGAACAAGCGTATGATGAGCTAAAGAAGATACAAAAAACCGATTATTTCCTGCCTATTTTAATACAAGTATTGGCAGCATCGATCGCGAGCAGTTGCTTCATTATATTATTTAATGGTTCGTGGTTCGATGTGCCGGCTGTCTTTGTGGCAGGTGGTGTTGGTTTGTATGTTGTAACGATTGTGCACAGAAAAACAAGAGTCAAATTCTTCTCGGAATTTTTAGCGGCGCTTGTAGTAGGGATCATTGCTTATTTGGCCGTAAAATATGGGGTTGGGCAGGATTTAGACCGTATTATTATCGGTGGGGTAATGCCGCTGGTTCCCGGACTGCTTATTACAAATGCAGTTCGTGATTTAATGGCCGGCCATTTTATCGCTGGGATGGGAAAAGGGGCAGAAGCTTTTCTAACATCCTTTGCCATCGGGGCCGGTATTGCCCTTGTGCTATCCTTCTAACTTTTTAAAACTTTCGGGTTGCCGTTTGAGAAGTGACAAATGGGCTGAGGGTCCACTTCAGCCGGAATGTCTGTAAAAATAACAAGCTCAGACGGTTATCCGAAGGAGATATTTAGCCTGTAGCCGCTATATAGTACCGGCTGCTTAAATGGCAGGCTGTCCATGCAAGTATGAAGCTTTACTTGGACATCATAATGTTGAAGCGTAATAGAAGGGAGAAGATGACAACATGGAGATCATTACACAAATAGGGCTTAGCTTTGTGGCAACAGCCTGTTTTGGCGTCATTTTCAATGCACCCATTAAAGCCATTCCGTGGTGTGGTATTGTAGGGTCACTAGGCTGGATGATTTATTCCCTATTATCCCAACATGGTGTATATGAAGTGCATGCCTCTTTTTTAGGTGCTTTCGTCGTTGCCATCGTCGCACATATTTATGCTAGACAATTTCGCATGCCGATGATTGTATTCAGTGTTTCCGGGATTATCCCGCTTGTACCTGGAGGCATTGCTTATAATTCGATGCGCCATATTGTAGAGGTGGATTATTTAACAGGGATGGAGTATGGGATGCGCGCCTTTTTAATTTCGGGTGCTATAGCAATGGGGCTTGTTTTTGCTGAAGTCATCATGCAGCTGATGCACCGTTTTATGAACAGAGGACGCACCTCTATCCAATCATTTGTTAAAGAGAAAAAAGCAACAAAAATAAAATAAGAAAACCCGCTGCATCGGTAAAAGATGAGCGGGTTTATTAGCCTGTCTTCCTAAAAATACGACAGGAAAG
>DEQA01000275.1:0-406 GCA_002359075.1 Planococcaceae bacterium UBA3378 | reverse complement strand
TAAGGCATACTTAAGGGGCATCAAATGTTTCATCATTTGAATAAGCCACCTGTTATTTTTCGTTATACATATATTCGATTTCTTCAGGTTCTACAGGTCTGCTGATATAATATCCTTGGATACTATCGCAGCCGTAGCTTTTCAGCAACTCTTTTTGTTCCTCTGTTTCCACGCCCTCTGCTAATACGGTTAAATTCATCGACTTTCCGAATTTTACCATACCGTCAATGAGACGTTGTGTTTTTTCGGATTGTAGCAGGGAGCTGATGAATGTTTGGTCGATTTTTAAGATTTCAATCGGCAGCAGCTGCATATAGCGGAAGGAAGCATACCCTGTGCCGAAATCATCCAGCGCAAAGACGATGCCTTCATTTTCCAACTGCCGCATTTGCTTAATAATTGATGT
>DEQA01000161.1:6403-6870 GCA_002359075.1 Planococcaceae bacterium UBA3378 | reverse complement strand
TCATATTGCTTTTCAGGCAGGATAATATTAAGCACCACATGCGATAGCTTCGACTGCGTAGCCACTTCAACCTTCCCGTCATTCAGCACGACAAACCCGTCTGTAAATGCCTCGATCGTTTCCTGTTCCGTTTCTTTTTTCTGCGTTTTGATAACCGCTTCGATTATTACATTTGGATTTGCTGTGCCTTTTTCCACTGTCACGCGTCCATTTGGAATGTCGATTTCAAAGCCTTTTACCTCTTCTGCGTTAAAAGCATATGATTTATTGAATTCCACTTTTTCGCCAAATGGGAATTCTACATCAAAATCTTTTACTTTTGTCAAAGTTGTATTCATCATCGTCATCATGCGGCCGCTGAATTCCGATAGATCATGGCGAAGCTCCTGCATAAGCTCGTCCACTTTTTTATTTAAATCTTTATTGCCTAGTTTGCTGAATAAATCTTCAAATCCTGTCGTTTTACG
>DEQA01000161.1:0-6274 GCA_002359075.1 Planococcaceae bacterium UBA3378 | reverse complement strand
ATTGCTTCTTCAGCTGAAATCGTACCATTTTCCACTAATTTTAAAATGCGTTTCCGTTCATCCATCAAAAAAGCCTCCCTTTCGTCATATAGGTTATTATACGACGTGGGAGGTAAAAAAGTTTCATTTGCGCTCTGCTATTTTGACTTCGCCTGCTCAATGATTTCTTCCATGCGTTTTCTGTCCCGCTCTAATACGGGCTTTAAGTAACGGCCGGTATAGCTTTCCTTCACTTTGCAAATATCCTCGGGTGTTCCGGCAGCTACAATCGTACCGCCTTTATCCCCGCCTTCCGGACCAAGATCAATAATATAATCAGCTGTTTTAATCACGTCCAGATTATGTTCAATGACGAGTACCGTTTCACCGTTTTCCACAAGCCGCTGCAATACTTTCAGCAAGCGGGCAATGTCGTCTGCATGAAGGCCGGTTGTTGGTTCATCGAGAATATAGAACGATTTCCCTGTCGAACGCCGGTGCAGCTCAGAAGCAAGCTTGACACGCTGCGCTTCCCCGCCCGATAGTGTCGTTGCAGGCTGTCCAAGCTTCATATACCCAAGCCCTACATCGACAATGGTTTGGAGCTTCCGCTTGATCTTCGGAATATTTTCGAAAAATACGACTGCATCCTCTACTGTCATATCAAGCACATCGGCAATATTTTTCTCCTTGTACCGGACTTCCAGTGTTTCGCGGTTATAACGTTTTCCGTGGCATACTTCACATGGCACATACACATCCGGCAAAAAGTGCATTTCAATTTGGATAATGCCATCTCCGCGGCATGCTTCACAGCGCCCGCCTTTTACGTTAAAGCTGAAGCGGCCCTTTTTATAGCCTCTCACCTTCGCTTCATTCGTTGAGGCAAACACATCACGGATGTCATCAAACACCCCTGTATATGTCGCCGGATTGGAACGTGGTGTACGGCCGATCGGTGACTGGTCCACATCGATCACTTTTTCAAGCTGCTCTAATCCTTCCACCGATTTGTGGGCCCCCGGTTTGCTTTTTGCCCGGTTTAGTTTTTGGGCAAGTGTCTTATATAAAATTTCATTGACGAGTGTAGACTTCCCTGATCCTGATACACCTGTCACGGCAACGAACATACCGAGCGGCACATCAACCGATACGTTTTTCAGGTTGTTTTCGGAAGCCCCTTTAATCGTCAGTTTGCGCCCGTCAGACTTACGGCGCTCTGTAGGCAGCGGGATGAATTTTTTCCCGCTTAAATATTGCCCCGTCAGTGAGGCGTCATCTTTCATTACCTCTTCCGGTGTCCCTTGGGCAACAATCGTACCGCCATGCACGCCGGCCCCCGGTCCCACATCGATTAAGTAATCAGCCGCCATCATCGTATCTTCATCATGCTCTACAACAATGAGTGTATTGCCAAGATCGCGCATGCTCTGAAGCGTTGAGATCAAGCGGTCATTATCGCGCTGGTGGAGTCCGATCGAAGGTTCATCCAGAATATACAGAACCCCCGTCAGCCGCGAGCCGATCTGCGTAGCCAGACGAATCCGCTGCGCTTCCCCGCCGGAAAGTGTGCCTGCAGCCCTTGATAATGTTAAATAGTCAAGGCCGACATTAATAAGGAATCCGAGGCGCTCATCAATTTCACGTAAAATTAAATGCGCAATCTGCCGGTCCTTTTCCGATAAATGCAAGGTTTCAAAAAAGCTGCGTGCCTCCTGGATGGCATATTGCGTGACTTCAGCAATATGTTTTCCTTCTATTTTAACGGCCAGCGATTCCGGTTTTAAGCGGTATCCTTTACAAGTCGGACACGGCTGCTCTGTCATATATTTCTGCATTTGCTCCCGTACATAGTCGGAGGTTGTTTCTTTAAAACGGCGTTCAATATTTTTCAGCACTCCTTCAAATTCAATCATTTGAGAGCGTGTGCGGCCGTACTCGTTTGTATAGGTAAAGTTGATTTTGTCCTTTCCGGACCCTTTGAGGATTTTATTCATTTGCTCCTTCGGCAGGTCGCGTACAGGGACATCCATTGGAATATCGTAATGATCGCACACCGCTTTTAACAGTGTCGGATAGTACTGCGAGCTTGTTGGCTCCCACGGGGCGATAGCATGTTCTTCCAGCGTGCGGTCCCAATCCGGGATGACCAGCTCAGGGTCCACAACCATTTTCATGCCAAGCCCGTCACAGGACGGGCAGGCCCCGAATGGACTGTTGAACGAAAACATTCGCGGCTCCAATTCACCAATGGAAAAGCCGCAAATCGGGCAGGCATGATGCTCGCTGAACAACAGCTCCTCATGCTCCATGACATCGACGAGGACACGTCCATCAGCAAGACGGAGTGCTGCTTCCAAAGAATCGCTTAAACGGGCAGCGACCCCTTCTTTTATAACGACACGGTCTACGACGACTTCAATCGTATGCTTTTTGTTTTTATCAAGTTCAATGTTGTCGTCTAAATCGCGCAGCTCACCGTCTACACGAATCCGTACATATCCTTGCTTCTTTAAATCCTCAAGCAGCTTTACATGCGTGCCCTTTTTCCCTTCGATAATCGGGGCCAGCAGCTGCATTTTTGTCCGCTCCGGATATTCCAGCAAACGGTCCACCATCTGCTCGATTGTCTGGGAGCTGATTTCGATGCCGTGGTTTGGACAAACGGGCTTTCCGACACGCGCAAACAGCAGACGCAGATAGTCGTAGATTTCCGTTACCGTCCCTACTGTGGAACGCGGATTTCGGCTCGTTGTTTTCTGGTCAATCGAAATGGCGGGCGACAGCCCCTCAATCAAATCCACATCGGGCTTGTCCATCTGCCCGAGGAATTGACGTGCATAGGCAGACAGGCTTTCCACATAGCGGCGCTGGCCTTCTGCATAGATCGTATCAAAAGCAAGCGACGACTTTCCCGAGCCCGATAAGCCGGTTAGGACAACCAGCTGATCGCGCGGAATCGTCACGTTAATATTTTTTAAGTTATGTGCTCTTGCACCTTTTACAACGATTTCTGTATTTTTCACATTCCGTCACCTTTCTGCCTTCAGTTCAAAAATAGTATCCCGAAGTTCTGCGGCCCGTTCGAAATCAAGCGCTCTTGAAGCTTCCTTCATTTCCTTCTCAAGCGTCTCAATCAGCTTATCGATTTCCGCCTTCGTCAATTTCTTGCCTTTCGTAACTTTTGTTACGTATGTTGCTTCCTCTTCTGCTGCCTGTGTTGCACGGATGACTTCAGGTATCTTTTTGATGATTGTTTTCGGCTCAATACCGTGCTCTTTATTGTAGGCTTCCTGGATTGCCCGGCGGCGCTTCGTTTCATCAATTGCCTTTTTCATGGAATCTGTCATATTGTCTGCGTACATAATGACATGGCCATTTGCATTCCTTGCAGCACGGCCGATCGTTTGGATCAATGAACGCTCTGAACGAAGGAAGCCCTCTTTATCAGCATCCAAAATAGCCACAAGCGATACTTCCGGAATATCCAGCCCTTCCCGCAGCAAGTTAATGCCGATGAGAACATCGTGTGTTCCTTTCCGCAGCTCCCGAATGATCTCGATACGCTCCAAAGTTTTAATTTCCGAATGCAGGTATTCTACCTTTAAGCCCATCTGCTTTAAGTAATCCGTTAAATCCTCGGACATTTTCTTAGTGAGTGTCGTTATAAGAACACGTTCATTGCGCCGTATACGCTCCTGGATTTCGTCGATTAAGTCATCAATTTGTCCTTCAATCGGGCGAACATCGATCGTTGGATCAAGCAGCCCTGTCGGACGGATAATTTGCTCCACCATCTCCGGTGTATGCTCAAGCTCAAACGGTCCCGGTGTTGCCGAAACATAGATCGCCTGTGACACTTTCGATTGGAACTCATCAAATTTCAGCGGACGGTTGTCAAGCGCTGATGGTAACCGGAACCCATGGTCAACAAGCACCTGTTTACGCGCCTGGTCTCCGTTGTACATCCCCCGCACCTGCGGCAATGTCACATGGCTTTCATCGACGACAAGAAGGAAATCCTCCGGGAAGTAATCAAGCAGTGTATACGGTGTCGAACCTGCCTCCCGCAGTGTTAAATGGCGGGAATAGTTTTCAATACCCGAACAGAAGCCCATTTCACGCATCATTTCCAAATCATAGTTTGTCCGTTGCTCAAGACGTTGCGCTTCTAACAGCTTCCCTTCTGCGCGGAACTTTTCGAGCTGCTCTTCCAGCTCTTTTTCAATTCTTTCGATCGCCTTAATCATTTTATCTTCACGTGTTACGAAGTGGGAAGCCGGGAAAATCGCTACATGGTCGCGCTCGCCGAGTACTTCACCCGTTAAGGCATCCACCTCGCGGATCCGGTCGACTTCATCGCCGAAAAACTCTACCCGGATGCATCGTTCATCGCGGGAAGCCGGGAAAATTTCCACTACATCTCCGCGGACACGAAACGTCCCGCGTGTGAAATTAATATCATTGCGCTCATACTGCACATCGATCAGACGTCTCAGCAGCTGATTGCGCTCTATTTCCATTCCCGTCCGAATGGATACGACCATCTCCCGGTATTCCTCCGGGGAACCTAAGCCGTAAATGCAGGAGACAGAAGCGATAATAATAACATCCTTCCGCTCAAACAGCGCTGATGTTGCCGAGTGGCGCAGCTTATCAATTTCATCATTGATGCTCGAATCCTTTTCGATATACGTATCTGTCTGCGGAACATAGGCTTCCGGCTGGAAGTAGTCATAATAGCTGACAAAATATTCGACCGCATTATCGGGGAAAAATTCTTTAAATTCACTGTAAAGCTGACCGGCCAATGTTTTATTGTGGGCCATGACCAACGTTGGTTTATTTACTTCTTTAATGACGTTTGAAATCGTAAACGTCTTCCCTGTACCCGTTGCCCCAAGCAGTGTTTGATGCCGTTTACCTTCTTTTACTCCTTTTACGAGCTCCGTAATGGCTGCCGGCTGATCTCCGCTTGGCTGGTAGTGGGACTGTAATTCAAATTTCTCGCTCATCTGCAGTCGCCCTCTCTCCAATATTCATATGTTCATTTTACCATACCCGTTTTCATTAATCGAATAATAAACGAACATACATTCCTAAACATCAGCACAACTGCCGGCAGCTTTCTGCTCTTGCTTACGGATAAAAAGAAGAGAAAAAATCGCTCGGGGGACATCTTCTTTTACTTGTTTCCTGGAAAATCCGGCAGGCTCTTTTCTCCAGTGTGCACTGTAGCCCGCAATTATAGTATTTCTTTCCACAAAAAAATCGCCACGGCTTTCGTGACGATTTTTACTCTATTCATTCATCTCTTTCTGCAGTTCACAAATCTCATTGGCATACTTATAAAAAGCTTGTTCGTTCCGTTGGTCTAATGACATATCGATGAGTTTCTTTAGCTGGTCAATACGCTGTAATCGCTGCAATCTACCTAAAAATAAATCCAAATAAATATCGTTCAACAGCTTTTCACTTTCCGTTGCTTGCGGGTACTGCCCTACTGCTCGCAGAAAATCCGTATATGAATAATATTTATCCATCGATATCACCCCAATACCCTTTTTGTTATTATACAAAATCGGGTGAGAGTTTGCAATATATTCTGAATATTGAACACAATTATCCATTATTTTCTCTTTTTCTATTGATTTTGTCCTATCATTCAGTATGATTATACATAACAAGCCATGTTATCGAAAATTGTTGAAATTTTTCCTCTATGAACGTAAAACCATATTCATAGAAAGCTGCCCAGTAATTTATGAAAAAAGCCCCTCTTCCAACAACGATTCGGTACAGCGCTTGAAAACTATATACAGGAGGAGTTACTGTTGAATCTTAAAGAAGAATTCATTACTGAATACACGATTACGAGTGACACATATATGCTCCAGTCTTTTCGCCACGGACAGAAAAGTCATACAATCGTTTATGAGAAAAGGGGAACGTTCCATGTCCCTACGAAATCATTAAAGCTCGTCGATACAGCCTGTAAAGATATGGGCAGCAGCTATCGGACAGCAACAGAACGCACAAAGCAGTTCCTTACCGGGAATAAGCACAAACTCCCCGTTGTGGTGGGGGTCGATGTCAACCGACAGCCTTACATCATGTTCCCTCTTTTTTCACCGAAGTCTGAACACAATGCTTGGATTGCCTATAATTCTATCAGCAGTATTGTGAACCACAAAACACATGTCACCATCACCTTTAGAGACAGCTTAGAAGTCGAATTACCTGTATTAATCTCATCTTTTAACAACCAGTATGTCACATCTTCCATGCTGTTCAA
>DEQA01000304.1 GCA_002359075.1 Planococcaceae bacterium UBA3378 | reverse complement strand
TTCTGAAAAAAGAAAATGAAAGCAAATGTAATTGTGATTTATTGAGTGCTATTAAAGAGCAAAAAGAATTTTTACAAAAACATATTTTAGCTTGGTGTCATCTTTTTGCAGAAAGAATTATCAAATATAGCCATTCAAAACTATATGTTGGAGTTGCTTATTTATTAGTTGAAGTAGTTCAAATGGATGTAGAAGCATTGATAGAAAAAGAGGGAGAGCTTATAAATGTTAAATGATTTATTGAAAAAAACTTTATCTCGTCGTTCCTTTTTAAAATGGTCTGCAGCAGTATCTACACCTGCATTAGTGGGAACTGGTGTTGCAGGTAGCAAGCTTTTCAAAGCAAAAGAAGTATCAGCCAGCGAAAAAGCCGAAGAAAAAATTGTCAAGACATGTAATACGAACAACTGTGGTGGACGCTGCCAGATCCGTGTACATGTTGTTGATAATGTTATCACAAAAGTAAGTTCCGATGTGGAAGGGAACACTCCCGAAAACCGTGCATGTATTCGCGGACGTGCTTATCGTCAAATTGCTTATTCACCGGATCGTCTCAAATATCCAATGAAAAGAGTAGGGAAGCGCGGCGAAGGGAAATTTGAACGTATTTCTTGGGACGAGGCCATCACGACAATCGCTAATGAAATAACGCGTGTAAAAGAAGAATACGGACCGGAAGCTCGATATGTACAGCACGGAACGGGTCATAACGGCGGCATGATGTGGCCAAGAAACTATGCTTTTAAATTATTAGCTTTAGATGGTGGTTACTTAAATTACTATAACAACTACAGTTATGGATGCTATTTTATTGCAAGTCCCTATTCTGTCGGAACAATTGAAGACGGCAGTGCATTTGAAACATTACTAGATTCAAAGTATATCATACTTTGGGGCAATAACTTAATGGAAAACATTTTCTCAACGCCAATGCGTTATTACATACGAAAAGCTAAAGAAAATGGTACCAAAATTGTAGTAATTGATCCGCGTTGTACGGATACTGTTATTTCATTAGCTGACGAGTGGATTCCTATTTTACCAACGACTGATAATGCGCTCATGGATGCGATGCAATACGTAATAATAACTGAAAATTTACAGGACACTGATTATTTAAATAAATATACCGTTGGTTTTGATAAAACAACAATGCCGGAAGGGCTGCAGGATCAAGAAACGGTAAAAGATTATATCCTAGGAAAAAGCGATGGTATTCCAAAGACACCGGAATGGGCGGAGAAAATTTGTAAAGTGCCGGCACAAAAAATATGTCAATTAGCACGTGAGCTGGCAACAGCCAAACCAGCGGCCATCTTAACGGGCTATGGACCACAACGCCATGCAGTAGGTGAGCAATTCGTTCGTGGTGCTATTCAGTTAGCGGCTATTACAGGGAATATCGGTGTACGGGGTGGTTGGACACCAGGAAGCGGCCTTTGGTCAAGAAAAGGTCCGGAACCAGGTTTTGGTACAGGAGAAAACCCAGTCAAAGATAGCTTCCCGATTTTCTTATGGACAGATGCTGTGGAAAGAGCTACTGAATTAACTGTAGAAGATGGATTAAAGAATACGGACAGACTAAAGTCTAATATTAAATTAATTATTAACTTTGGTGGAAACATGCTCTTTAATCAACATTCCAACATTAATAGAACGAAGAAATTATTGGAAGATGAGAGCAAAGTGGAGTTTATCGTCTGCTCGGATTTATATATGACACCAACAGCTAAATATGCAGATATTCTTCTTCCGGGTACCTCTTTCTTTGAACGATACGATATTGGTAAACCATGGCATTTTGGTGATTATATTATTTTCGGTAATAAGTCTATAGATCCTATTTTCGAATGCCGTAATGAGTATGATGTTGTGGCAGATATTGCTGAAAAACTGGGCTTAAGAGAGGAATTTACAGAAGGTAAAACAGACTTGGATTGGATTAAGGATGCTATTGAGAAAGCTAGGGAGAAGGATCCGAATTTCCCGACTTTTGAAGAATTAAGCGAAAAATCATATCACCGGTACACGTGGGATCAACCGTTAGTTGCTTTTGAAGATCAAATTAAAGACCCTGAGAATCACAAGTTTGAGACACCTTCAGGCAAAATTGAACTATTTTCAAAAGATCTTTTGGATAAAAACAATCCGGAGGAAATCCCGGCAATCGCAAAATATGTACCGGCTTGGGAAGGGCCATCTGATCCTCTGACAGAAAAATATCCGCTTCAATTAATCGGTTGGCATTATAAGCGACGCACTCATGGATCGCATGATAATCTTCCGTGGTTAAATGAGGCGCTGAAGCAAGAAATGTGGCTAAACGATGAAGATGCAAAAGCCCGAAATATTCAAGATGGGGATACAGTGAAAGTTTATAACGACCGGGGAGTAGTACACATTCCGGTTAAAGTAACGCCACGGATTATTCCAGGAGTTTGTGCGATGCCTCAAGGTGCTTGGTACACACCAGACAAAGACAATAATGATGTTCGAGGATGTATCAATGTATTAACAAGCAGCCGCCCTACAACGTTAGGAAAAGCAAATCCACAACATACAAACTTAGTACAAGTAGAAAAACTGTAATAGGAGTGAGTACCAATGTCACAAGTTGGTTTTTATTTTAATCAATCGATCTGTTCGGGTTGTAATGCGTGCCTAGTTGCTTGTAAAGATAAAAATGATTTGTTACCAGGTATACAATATCGCCGTGTTTACGAATTTACAGAGGGAGGATTTGTTCGGCAGGGTGACGCTTTCGTCCCATCTGTTCGTTCATGTTACGCTTCCATTTCCTGCAACCATTGTGCTGAACCAAAATGTGTAGCCGGTTGTCCTACAGGGGCTATGCATAAAAGAAAAGAAGATGGTGTTGTAGTGGTTGACCATGATCGATGTGTAGGTTGTAAATACTGCACATGGAACTGTCCGTACGGTGCACCACAATACAATGAAGAATTAGGAAAAATGACAAAGTGTGATACGTGTCTGGATTTAAGAGAAAAAGGAGAAAGACCAGCTTGTGTGGCTGCTTGTCCTATCTCAGCCTTGGATTTCGGTGATATTGAGGAGTTACGAAAGAAATATGGGAATATTGCAACATTTGATAAATTCCCTTCAGATAAAATAACGAATCCTAACTTAGTCATCACACCACATAGCTGTACAAAGTAACGAATAGTTATTTAAGGAG
>DEQA01000164.1 GCA_002359075.1 Planococcaceae bacterium UBA3378 | reverse complement strand
TGAAATGATCCATTTGTAATTAAAAACACCTACACCTCTTAAAGAGTCCGGCCACAAATCCCTCACATCAAGAATCAATTTTGCCTTAAACCGAAATTTTGCCAGGATGCCGACCACTCCAAGGAAAATAGGCGGACTTGTAACAAATACAGCATCATATTTGTTTTTGGAACATAAAATCATCCAGATCATCCGGCACATCATCTCTAAATAATAAAGCAGCCGATTGAACATATTTCTTGTATACTTTCGATTCGCCACTTTCACACGGTGAATATGCTCATCTTCATTAAGTTGCTGGTCATGCCAAAATTGTTTTTCTATATACAGTTTTTTGTTCGGATAAGAAGCCTCTGTCGTCAAAACGTGGACTTCATACTGTTCATTTAAAAGCTGATAAATATTTTTAATCCGGTTGCCTGCACTACCGATTTCGGGATAAAAATTTTGACTGATTACCAATAAACTTTTTTTGGACATTTTTTAGCCCCTTTACGTGTGAAAATGTTGTCGAACACTGCTGCAATTCTCGGACCAACAGGCTGTTAATCACAAAGGCATTGTCTAACAGTTCCAGCCTTTGTTCCTTCGACGCTTTCCCCGCCGGAAGCTTACCTTTGTAAATGCATCATGACAGATGTACGCACCATTCTTCGTTCCATACATTTTTTTACAATAATACATTTCGGCGTGGACCTGTCTTTTAAAAACATGCACGAAGTGGGTCATTTCTTTTTCCTCTGTTTACTTGTAAGTTTACTGGGTTTTATGATGCTGTTCCTCTGTTATGACTTATGAGAGAACGCTCATTTTTTATCCCTTCTTCTATCAGCTACGGAAAAAGAAATGATGCTCTTTTTGGGTATTGAACGATTCAACCGTTCAAATCATCTGTCTCTCTATTTCCTGACCCTTATTTGAGTTCTGCCAGCGCCTTTTTCATCAGGCTTGAACGAAGCTCTTCTTTTGTCTGATTATATTCATCACGGAAGCTTTGCGCTTCTGATTTCTTAAAGCCATTTGCTGCAAGGTCTGCCTCGACCACTTTCATCAAGTTTTCAAAAGCGCCGTCTGTTGATGATTCAAGCGAATCAGAAGACCCCATATACTTCGCATAGAAGTAGCCAGCACTGATCTTTTCACCATTTGCCTTTTTCTGCACATATTCCTGTTTTGCGGCGTCTACTAAATGATCAACCCGTACTTCTGCCTGCTGCTGCAGGGAAACGAGGGCTCCTCTATACTTTTCCTTAATCGATACAGCCGTTACTGGTTTAGCAGCCGGCGGATTCGTTGTTTGCGGCTTTGCCGGTTGAGCAGGTACCGGCTCCTCTTTCGTAATTGCCACTTCTTCCTTTTCAGGCTGTTCTGCAGCTGCAGAAGAAGACTCTTTTACTGGATCTTTGACTGGATCTTTGACTGGATCTTTGATAGCCGCACTCACTTCAGGTACTTCCTCGTCCTGCTTTTCTTCAGCCGGATCTTCTTGCCCTTCAACATTTGCTGTATTTTCCCCCTCCAGGATTGTTCCATCACCTGCGATTTTCATGGAAGTTCCGTCCGGTAATTCAATCTCATAGCCTTCATCAATAATTTGGTCCAATTCCGGATCCGCCACATCGTATGTTTTAAATTTAAATTCATACAAAATATAGCTGCCGCCAAGTAAGATCACCGCACCAATAGATACTAAAAACCATTTAAGTATTTTCATTTATATTCATCTCGCCTTCTTCCTGTCATATGGAGTAAGACACTTGAAGGTCCCTTAAAGCATTGCTGCTTTAAGGGAGCGTCTTTATTCGATGTCAAGTGTATAAGTTACGCCGGCAATTGTAATCGTTACGTTGTTATCGTATTTTTCCTTCAACTCTGCAACAGTCGCTGCCGGTCCATTTACACGATGCGCCTCATCAATGAAGCGATCTGTATTTTCAATCACTGCCGGACGATTGATATCGAGTGCTGTTTCATCAAAATAGTCACCGCGCTGGAATTCTTGAGAATAACCGCCCGCTTTAACGGTAATTGTGTCGAGATGGTCAAATAACAAAGCCGCTGCCGAAACAGGCATCCCTTCAATGAGGTCGACAAATGTCACACCTTCTTGTGCTTCTTTTAAAAGCTCCCGGATTTCAGTAAGCTCTAGATCGTCTGAACGGAAGGAAATGCGGATCGTATTGTCATCTTCCAATCCAAATGTAGCAACGCTAGCTGCTTGTTCCCCGTATATTGCCAATAGATTTTCAAGGGCAACATCCAGTGCTTCCTCAATTTCCCCTTGATCAGGATTTGGTGTAGGAGCAGGTGTACCTCCATTATCCGGATTAGGATCTGGCGATGGAGCAGGTGTACCTCCATTGTCTGGATTAGGATCTGGCGATGGAGCAGGTGTACCTCCATTATCTGGGTTAGGATTTGGCGTGCCCCCTGTATCCGGGTCTGGATTAATACCAACATCTGGATCTACTCCTGTATCCGGATTTTCCCCTTCAGCATTTTTGGCTGCTTCTTCCGCCCGGATAACAAAAGAGGCGAATTGGCCACGCTTAACAGGGGAGAACGGGCTGTATGTATGTGCCGTTGTGCCTGTTGTAACACCGTTTGCGTAAAGTGTTTCAATATAATCAATAAAGCTTGTTGCTCCTGCAAGGTCTTTGAAAGGAGTTTCTGATGATCCTTTCAGATCGAAGGCTTCGACAATGATTTTAGCAATCTGTCCTCGGGTAATAAGAGAATGCTGCCCATAAGAACCATTGGGAAGACCTGAAATAATCCCTTCTGCCTTCAATGCGGCAATAGCTCCGTAATATTCATCTGTTTTCTTCACATCGGTAAATCCCGGATCCGCAACGTTTTTAGTATCGAGTTCTAAAATATTTGCCATGATTTTTGCAGCCTGTCCACGTGTTAATGGCTTTGCCCATCTGAATGTACCGTCGGAATAACCTTTTATGATGCCGCGGTCAGCCAGTTGCTGGATTGCTGCTGCATGGCTGTTTGTACTTTCTACATCCTTAAAATTGTTTGCTGCTACTGATTTTGTCGGAGCAACAGCAATGATGCCGCTAGCTGCGACTGCTGAGGCGATTGCAATATTAAATACTTTTTGTTGTTTCATATTGTTCCCTCCAGTTATTAGAAAATTTTAAATACACGCTTGAGTATAGCATTAACATTCGGGAAAGTTTAGCGTATTTATATTAAGAAAATATTACAAACATTACATTGGGCCCAAAAATTTTAAATTTATTATTTTCTGCTCACAGGTATAATAGACTAATTTACCTACAATAATAGTAAATAGAAGAGATGACTAATGATATACTCCTACACTTTAAAGCGTTGAAAATAAGAAAAACGAGCCCATTTTTTATGAGCTCGTTTTTGTGTTTTACCCTTTAAAAGGATAATCATCATTAATATAAATTCTTTCCTGCCGCAGGGATTTCCCTGTTTTATCATCTATTTCGACAAAAAAGCCACTTAGGACATCTCGCCCCTTTTTCGGCACCTCAAAGCGCGCAGGCATATTTGTCTGAAATTTATAGATGACACTTTCCTTTGTCATGCCGAGTATTTCATCATATGGGCCGGTCATCCCAACATCGGTAATATAAGCGGTACCGCCAGGGTAGATACGGGCATCTGCCGTCTGTACATGTGTATGCGTGCCCACTACAACAGACGCTTTCCCGTCCAAATGCCAGCCAAG
>DEQA01000336.1:1913-4743 GCA_002359075.1 Planococcaceae bacterium UBA3378 | reverse complement strand
AACGGAAAACATACTTAGTAATCGTACTGTTTTCGTCTTTTGGCCAAGCCCAATGGCCACATCCTCGCCAAGCGCTGTAATGGTAATAGCCCGTGCACTTGCCATAGCAAGCAATATCCCTACGATCCCAAAAGGAATAGAAAACCATAGCATATCGGGATCAACAGACTGAACCTTTGTGTTATACCAGACAGCCACTGTTTGTGAAACCTGATAATACATTGCAACGGCAGATGCGATGCTGCTTAAAAATGTACCGATGACCGTGCCAATAATAGCGAGCCTGACAGGTGACAGCCCATTTTTGATCAATGAGCCAAAACCGAAAACAAGCGCTGCCCCAAGAGCCGAGCCAAGCATGGATAATAAAATCATTTGATAATTCGGCAATCCCGGTAAGAAGATAATAGCCAGTGTAATGACGAAAGCCGAACCATCATTTACCCCCATCAAGGAAGGGGAAGCTAAATAATTTCTTGTAATTCCTTGCATTACAGCACCTGCTACTGCCAGAAATGCCCCTACAACCAATACAGCAATCGCCCTTGGTATCCGGGCCGTCCAAATGATCTGGTGATCAACATTCGCTTCATCAAAAGAAATGAGTGCCTCCCACACCGTTACGAGGCTTATTTCCTTTGTTCCATAGAGGACGGAGATGAGTGTAACGGCAAGAATGAAAAATGGAGCTATTGCTAAAATAATAAAAGGAACCCTAACTGATTTGTTCAATTTTGCCACCTATTCTATATCGCTTTGCTATTTTCAAAAAGCCGGCAATGGCCTATCTATCATCCACTACCGGCTTTATAAGCGATTATTTTACTAGCTTTTCAACTGCTGCATCCAAGAAGTTCACCTTCGACCAAGCCGTTCCACCTTGAGCAAGCGGTGCGATCGTGTTCACATGCACTTCTCCATTTTTGGAAGCTGACAGATTCTTAAATATTGGATTTGCCTCTAGGTCTTTCAGAGCATTCGGTGCATCGGCATTTTCAGATGTTTCAAACTGCAGGAAGATCATGTCGGGATCTATTTCTGCCAATGTCTCAAGCGTAAGCTCTGCCTGTGCCTCTGCTTCTTTCAAAACTGCTGGTACTTGAAGCCCTAAATCTTCATATAATACCGGGTTTAAATAAACACCTGCCGGATAAATATTCATCACCCCACCACGGACACGAATGATGAGTACTTCCTTATCAGCAGCTGTCTTACCTAAAGCTGCTTTAGCATCTGCAGCCTTTTTCTCATAATCAGTAATGATCTTCTCTGCTTCTGTTTCTTTGTCCGCAAGCTGACCAAATGCTCGTAAATTATCTTTCCAGTTAGTAGAAATATGTGAATACGGCAATGTCGTCGCTACCTTATTCATTTGCGACAATATATCCTCGTTCCATTTGGATGTTCCGATGATAGCATCCGGCTCTAAATTCAGGATGGCTTCCGCATTTGGTTTCATTTTATCTCCAACTAATGCCGCTCCGGCTAGTTCCTCTGCTAAATATTCAGGAATTTCCCCTGCTATCTCTAATACACCGACTGGCTTCACACCAAGTACAGCAGCATCTTCCATTGCTTCCAAGCTTGCTGCTACAATATTTTCAACAGGGTTCGGGAAAGTATAGTCCGTTCCTAAATAGCTGATCACTTTTTCCGTTTCTACCGCCGCACTGCTATCAGCACTTGTTTCCGATTGTGCATTTGTTTCCTTTGGTTCGTCACCTGAGCTGCATGCAGCCAATGTTAGCGCAAGCAGTGCTGCTGCGCCTATCGACCAATATTTTTTCATTATGCTTAATCCTCCTATGGTTACTCTCATTGATATTGATTATCATTACCATTTGAATTTTACCAGAGGATCGTTCCATAGTGAATGGACAGAAATACAAATCGTATGGACATTTGCGCAAATAAAGGACAAACTTTACTACATTATTTTTCATCATCACTCGACAAGAGGTTGTTTATTCTTTTTCGAAATATGGATTTTTTTCATAGGTACTGCGATAAATAGACGGCGGCATGCCGACATGCTTCTTAAAAACACGGCTAAAATAGAAGCTATCTGGATAACCGATCTGCTCTGCGATTTTCGCTATTGAATAAGCGCTCGTCCTTAACAGTTCCTTCGCCTTACCTAGCCGGTATTCCGTTACATACTGAATCGGCGTCAGGCCTGTCAGCTTCTCGAATAAGTAGGAAAACTTTCTCCGTTCCATCCCAAACCTCTCTGCCAGCTCACTAATGAAAAGTTCTTCCGTATAATGCTGATGTATGTATTCCAAAGCTGCTGTAATACAATTTTGGTTTTCATAGCGTTCATTTCGTGCAGCTACTAAAATTTGTTCAAGTAGCTGAAAAAATATCAATTGTGTATGAAATTTGGACATAGAGTCCGGCTTTGCCTGCTGATGAAGGAGATGAAGGGCGGTCTGCTGGATATTGCTAATATCATTAACGGTCAATGAAAAGTGGCGGTGAAGCATTTCCTTATACGGCCCCGGTGCGTTAATTAACCGGTAATGGATGACCACATATTCCCACGGTTCACTTGAGGCTTCAATCTCGATATTCATGGAAGACCCTGCATGGACAATCGTTTGTCCAGTCATTTTATATACCGTACCATTAAATGAAAAATGAGCTCCCCCGGCAAGCGGAATAACAAGCCCGCACACATCCCTTGCCGTCTTTCTCCCGTAGTCCTTCTCCCCTGCTTCCATTCTATTCGTAAAGGCATTGACAAATTGAATAGAGGAGCTCGCATAGTACTCAATTACTTGATTGATTGTCAGCTCCATTTCTACATCTTCCTCCATTGACTTTGTAA
>DEQA01000336.1:572-1862 GCA_002359075.1 Planococcaceae bacterium UBA3378 | reverse complement strand
TAGATGATTTATGAATGATTTTTCAGTAAATTCCCGTTTCACAAATACAACCTATCATATAAAAGTTTACATACCTGAGGAACAGGCACCTGAGGAAGGCTTCCCCATCCATTATGTGCTGGATGGTTTGTCTTATTTTGGATTGGTAAAGGATGCAGTGCGTCTGCAGCAAATGAACCAGAGGAAAACAGGGATCATTCCCGCTATTGTAGTAGGCATTTGCCATCAAAAAGAGGAAATGCGGGAGCGCCGCTTTATTGACTATACGGCTCCCGCTGAGGAATTGGTTATACCCAAGCATGCAAAAGGGAAAATCCCTTCTATTTATGGAGGAGCCGAGCAGTTTTTCTCCTTCATTGAACAGGAGCTCGTTCCGCTTATAGAAAGCAAATACCCGGTCAACACTAAACATAGGACACTGTTTGGCCATTCTCTAGGCGGCTATTTTGCTCTATGGTGTCTCTTTAATCAGCCAGAAAAATTTGAGCATATTATAGCAATCAGCCCGTCAATCTGGTGGAATGGCGAAGAATTGATGGAAATGGGTGCCCGCTTTATCGCCCATGAGGGAAGTATAAAGAACACCGGCATTTTTATGGCGGTCGGTGAGCAAGAGGGGTTTATGGTAGAGGATGCCAAGAAAATGGAAGCGATGCTGAAAATCGCTAACCTTAAGGTGGCATGCTATGTAGCGCCAGAGGAAAATCATGCCTCTGTCGTTCCTACCGTCGTCAGCCGCGCTCTCCGCTTTTGCTCCAACAAATAGACTGTATGTAAAAAGGCAGCACCCTGAAGATGCTGCCTTCACAAATTATAAATAAACAACGGCCATTAAAATAATGGCTAATACGATACGATAGATGGCAAACGGCGTTAATTTTACCTTTGAAATTAATTTCAAGAAGAACTTGATGGAAATAAGCGCAAAGACAAATGCACTGATAAAGCCGATTGCATAAAATCCGAGGTGATCCATATTGATTTGATCCCAGTTTTTAAACAGCGATAGACCGCTGGCACCTGCCATAATCGGCACTGCCATGATGAAGGTAAAGTCAGCTGCTGTTTTATGGTCCAGTCCAAGCAGTACCCCACCGGAAATGGTTGCGCCTGAACGAGAGAAGCCAGGCCATAATGATAAACATTGAACTAATCCAATTTTTAATGCTTTTCCGTAAGAAATTTGGTCAAGTGATGTAATCTTCGGCCGCTTCGGTCCAAATTTATCGGCAATAATCATTAAGAATGCCCCGATAAATAAACCGATGATCACTGTTTCAATACCAAATA
>DEQA01000336.1:340-489 GCA_002359075.1 Planococcaceae bacterium UBA3378 | reverse complement strand
ACGATAACATGTCCTAAATTGAAACGAGTCTTTTCCTGACCTTCTATTTTATATAAACCGATCAGGCTTAACATACGTTTCCACATGACGACTACTACCGCCAAAATCGAACCGAGCTGAATGACGATTTTAAATGTATTGGCCGATCC
>DEQA01000336.1:0-195 GCA_002359075.1 Planococcaceae bacterium UBA3378 | reverse complement strand
TACTCCTTATTTAGTAAATTCAATATTAACGATCCATATTTCTGATTGAGAGCCGATTCGTGTAGGCGGCCCCCAAAAGCCAAATCCGCTTGATACAAGAGCATTCATTGTACCTTTTTTCTTATATCCATAGTCCAGCTCAAAAATGCGGGAAGTAATCAAGTTATTTGGCCACATCTGCCCCTTATGTGTATG
>DEQA01000100.1 GCA_002359075.1 Planococcaceae bacterium UBA3378 | reverse complement strand
CTCTGCCGTAAAACCGAATTTTATATAGCTTACGACAAATAAAACCGCGGTCGCCATTTCCGTTACACAGTAAATTGGCGATACTTTCACCCCGCACCCTTTACATTTTCCGCCCTGTATTACATAAGAAAGAACCGGGATTAATTCAATCACCGTCAATCTGCGGTCACAACTCGTGCAATGGGAAGGCGGGTTCACAATCGATTCCCCTTTTGGTACGCGCAACCCGACAACATTATAAAATGAACCAAGCACAAGTCCAAATAAAGCGATAAAGATACTATATACAATTTCCATATTATTTCCTCTTAATCAAAATAAAATGTTGTCACCTGGATGCTCGCGGACACAATCGTGGAAACTTCATCTGTCAGCATATCCTCCTCACCCGGCAGTGAGTATTCAATCGTATCAATATGCATGACCCGTTCCATCTGTTCGATTTCTTTGAGAAACTGCTGCAGCTGCTCATCATCCGGTGACTCGATATCTATTTGAAATGTAATTAATTTTAAATTTGCCGGCAATGCTTCAACCGACATCGTCGATACAGGAAGAGTCTCTTGTTGATCTGTCTCTCCGATGGCTGTTTCATCAACAATCCCGCTGCCTGATGTCTCTTCTGAAGCTCCCTCTGTTTCATTTGCTTCGCTTGCATTGGGATCGGTAAACCCAGAAGCAGATACAAGATCATCATAATTATTAAAGCTAATACCTGTAATACGGGTATTTGATATATACTCGGTCTCCTCTAAAGATAGAAGGAGCTGGTCAATCTCACGGCTTGCCGGCAGCTTTTTACGGATGGCAAATTCATTGTGGACACTGCTATTGCTACCCTCCTCTATAAGGGCCAGTTGTTCCTTCATCGCCGCGATCTCGCTATGTAACGCATTTACCTCATTTTGCTTTGCTTCCGCCTCGTCCTGCTTTGGCAGCACGACGTAATAATACACCGCAAACAATAAGGCAAAAACGAGTGCTGTCACTAAAAGCGGTGCTGAATATTTACTGCTGGAAAGCTGCATTATGATTCACCTCCGGCAGCCAATTGTACCTCATCAATAGCGAGTGTCACTTCCACCGTATAGCGCGGCACCTCACTGAATCGGGTTTTTTCATTCTGCTGTTCCCCTTCAGAATCAAGCTCAAATTCTTCGATCGTCCCTACCTGCACATCGACAAAGTATGGACTCCCCTCAAGCCGGCTAATGTAAGTGGACACAGCATTTAATGTTTCAAAATCGACAGAAAACGTCACCGCTGATTCTCCAAAGTCATATTCACGTAAATATGTATTTTCCGGTAATAAGCCTTTCGTTTCCTCAATAAGCGGTGTCACCGGATAGGAAATATGTTCAATAAACGCAAGTGACTCTTCAACAGTGCCTTGTTCAGCACCCTGTAAAGTGGAAAGCTCCAGCTGCAGGGCGTCGCGTTCAGTTTGTAGCGTCTGCTCCTCATTCGTTCCACTCGTCACTTCAGCCTTTGCGGTAAAATACAGCCACGACATCACCGCAAGCAGAATAATGACAAGTATGCCAAGTAAAATAAAAAACAGCTTGGATTGGCCGTCTTCCTGTTCGTTATTCGGGATCAGGTTAATATCAGGGATCATATTCATCCATTCTCCCCCTTTAGCGCAAGGCCGATGAGAGATGCGTGCTTCGCCTGAAAGCCAGGATATTTCTTGCTAATTAACGAATCATTTACTTCAATAATCGGATTTTCAAAATTCTGCGCCAAAAACTCTGTAATATGGGAAAGCAGCGGATTATCACCTAACATAATAATCTCATCCACTGACTTTTCTCCTTTATGCAGAGAAAATTTAAAGAAATTCATCATCCGGTCAAGCTCCAGCACTTGATCGGTCACAATTATCCGGTAATCCTGGAGATCGCCTTTATATGTAAACGAAACATCATACTCATTTTCTCCGTTATTCTCGGTCTGCCATTTCTCCAAATCCGTCTCAATCGCTTGGTAGCGTAGAAACTCCACATGTCCCTCTGAATAAATGCAAATGGATAATTCATTAATCGACCAATCCGCGATCAAGTAAGTTTTCTTGTCATCGATTAAATCAAGTGATGCCAAAAGGCGTAGATTCGCCAATGCCCGGATATCCGCCACCTGAGGCGATAAATGATTATCAAGTAAGATCCCCATAAACTTTTGCACTTCTTCCGGAGGAGCCGCAAATAATACCGCCTTCCCGTCTTCCGGATTCGGATCATATACATCAACAAGCGGCTCCTGGAACGGCAGATGGATGGAATGACCAACCTCCAGCTGAACATAGCCCCGCAAATCCTTACTATCTGTGAGATCTTCCGGATGCTCAATTGTTTTCAGTAACACCGATGTATCCGGCACAAAAAAGCGCACAGGCTGCCGCTTGCCGCCCCACTGTGCTACATGCGCTTTCACAATCTCAAACAGGCCCATCTCATCGAGTATGACCGCATCCTGCACAATCCCCTGTGTGAGCGGAATATCAAAACACTTTGCCTGCGTTACATCCGGCCCCTTCGCCACAAGCACCCGCAGCACATAATCATTCAGCTCAATGCTGATATGGGATTTTTTCCTTGGTGTTAATAATTTCAGCATGGTTGGGCCTCCTGTTCTTAGATGTTAGTTTGCTAGAATATAGGGTTAATCACTCAATGGAACCTCCAACCATAGCTGGTTGGGGGTTCTATGGGGGATTACTCTTCGTTGTTTAATTTTTTTGCAATGGCTTCCTCAGTAACTCCATCTTCCATCTTATAATCATCACCCGAAAATGTCCCTAATGCAGTAAATCCAGTAAATGTCCACTTACCGTCTTCATCCAACGCTACTGTTAAACCAGTAGTAGGTATTCCATCTAAATAACCATCAAGTTCAGTACCTGCACAAGATTTATCATCTCCACACTTACCATCCATATAAGCAATTTTAGCACCAGAAACTACTGCTAAAGCGTCAGATAAAATAGCTTTGTCACGAGAATTATTAATAATATTCCCAATCGCCGGAATAGCAATTGCCGCAATAATCGCCAAGATTACAATTACAGCTAAAAGCTCAATCAGGGTTAACCCTTTTTCATTTTTAATACGTTTTTTCATTTGTTGAAACATATAAAAATACCTCCTCTTTTTGATTCTTTATTTTTTTGTTGTATACGGACGCCAAAATAGCTTTGATGCCTCCCTACAAACGTCCAGTCATTTCCCTTAATTAATTTGCAATCTATTATTCCTATTATTAATGAAAGCCCTACATTTGCTCATACAAACTGAACATCGGCAGCATAATAGCAGCTACAATAGTGCCAACGATTATCGCAAGAAACAAAATCATCGACAGCGCGGTCAACCTCTTCTTCATA
>DEQA01000136.1 GCA_002359075.1 Planococcaceae bacterium UBA3378 | reverse complement strand
TTAATTTTTTTCGTTAAATGATGTCCATCCATTTGAGGCATTTCCACATCTGTCACTACGAGCTGCACATGATTTTCAATATTTTTATCCGCCTTTACAAGCGCCTCTAAATAATCATAGGCATCACGGCCGTTTTCAAAGAAATCGACATTTGCATAGCCTGCTTCTGACATCGTATCAAAAAGCAGCTTGCGCAATAGCGGTGAATCTTCCGCCACTACGATTTTCTTTTCAGAACGGTCACGTTTGCCTAGTTTTTTTACTGCCTCCACACTAATACTGGATGCCGGATTAATGTCGACCATAATTCGTTCAAAATCAAGCAGGAGAATCATCTCATCGTTGTACTTTACAACGCCAATAACCTGGGAGGCCCCGCCTTGATACATATCCGACGGCTTTTCAATCTGATCCCATGAAATGCGGTGAATTTGTGTTACGTTATCCACATGGAAGACAACACGCTGCTTATTAAATTCCGCCACGATATATTTTTGCTGCGGATTACGCTCTGTATTCGGGATGCCTAACACCTTCAGCATATCTACTACCGGCAGTACCTCGCCCCGAAGCTGGATAATCCCTTCTACGTGCGGATGAGCATGGGGAATAAATGTTACATTAATAGGTTGAATAATTTCTTTTACTTTAATGACGTTAATCCCAAATTTATTGTTAGCGACCTCAAATTCTACTATTTCAAGCTCGTTTGTACCACTTTCTAATAAGATACCTTTGTTTTCCTTTACCAAAACTTGACCGCCCCTTTCGACGTTTCCCTATATATACAGTAATTGTATCATAAGCAGGGCGTTTAACCTATATTCGAATTCAACTAGAGTGTGACAAAATATCCCCTCTTTATTCCTCTTTTCTTCCCGGCATGGAAGCGTTTTGCCCCTCGCTTTTCCCTCTATCCAGGCAGCTGATATTGAGCAGGGGATTTTTATTTTTCCTTGTAGTATTGAATTAATGCTTGTGTTCCTTTTTCCCCATAGCCCATTTTTTCTAACTCGTCATAGAGCTCTTTTGCCAACGTAAGTCCCGGCAGCTGAAGATTCATTTTCTCCGCCTCTTCAATAGCTATTTTCATATCCTTGACCATATGTTTTATATAAAAGCCAGGTTCTAGATCTCCCTTTAACATGCGGGGAGCAAGATTTGATAAAGACCAGGATCCCGCTGCACCGGAAGTGATCGATTTCAGAACATCTTCCATTGAAAGGCCTGCCTTTAACCCGTAGGCCATCGATTCGCAAACACCGATCATTCCTGAGGCAATCACTATTTGATTGCACATTTTAGCATGCTGGCCGGCACCCGCAGCTCCGTGGTAGACAATATTGGCACCGAATAGTTCAAAGATAGGCAAAAGCTGATCGGCGATCTCTTTTTCTCCGCCAACCATGATAGAAAGCGTGCCGTTTTGCGCTCCGATATCCCCTCCGGATACAGGTGCATCTATCATATGTATCTTTTTTTCCCGGCCCATTTCAAACAACTTTTCGGCCAGGCTCGGCTCTGATGTTGTCATATCAACCGCAACCGCACCAGCCTTCGCTGTCTGGAAAATGCCATCCTTTCCTGTGAACACTTCTTCTACATCACGGGGATAGCCTACCATTGTCAAAATAATATCCTGTCCCTCGCTGGCTTTCGCTGGCGTCTCTGCCCACTTTGCCCCTAATTCCACCAGTTCATCTGTTTTACTTTTCGTTCTATTATAAACTGTTACTTCATGGCCAGCCTTGAGCAGATGCTTTACAATGCTCGCTCCCATTACTCCTGTACCGATAAAGGCAATATTCTTTTTCATTTTCTATTCCTCCTTTTTTCTTAGTGTATCAAATCTTCACGGTAATAATTTAATAAATTTGAAAGAATAAAAAATTTCAATTTCGGCATTCCTGTATAGGATTTTAACCTGGTGTTTTTAGGCCCTTCACCAAAATATGTGCTTTTTCCTTTGGCAAGAACAGGTTACAGTATTGAGCTATTTTTTAAAAAGTTTATTTTGATAAAAGTTCTTTCAAGGATTGCACGCTGGTTAATAGGAGAAAAAGCTATAAGAAGGCTGAGGTTCTATCTATAAAAAACTGTAGGGAAATCAGATTTCACGATTATTATTTTTCGAAGTCAGTACATAAAAAAAGAGAGCAACTGCTTTTTAGGCAGCTACTCTTAAGGGGGAAATGAGAATGTTGCTGTGTTCAAGAGTATTATTCCCATTATTTTTCGTCTTAAACATTTTTTTAAATTTATTGGAGAATATTTTTTCGAATAAATTCATGTTCCTTTTCTTCCGTACTCAGCATATCGTATTCATTTAGCAATTCATCAAGTCTTCTACTTAGTTGGATTGTTTTTGCATTTTGAAAGCCATGCTTCAAACCGGATTGAATCATGAGTGTACGTGTAAGTTCTACTTGCTTTAAAATGCCTTTTTCCATTGGTTGCCCCCCATATGAAAGTAATTATTAGCTTATTATACGATAAATTGAATACAATGGGAAATATTTCATGTTCTAGGTTCCG
>DEQA01000196.1 GCA_002359075.1 Planococcaceae bacterium UBA3378 | reverse complement strand
CAGGACGGGATCATTACATTAGACGGTGAAAACCGAAAAGAGATCATTGAAAAAGTCGAGTCGGGTACGGTTATTTTCACTGCGCACGGGGTTTCTCCGGAAATCCGTGAAATTGCCAAGCGGAAAGGTCTTGTATCCATTGACGCAACATGCCCGGACGTTACCGTGACACATGATTTAATCCGTGAAAAGTCGATGAATGGCTATGATATCATCTATATCGGTAAAAAAGGACATCCTGAGCCTGAAGGAGCGATCGGTGTTGCTCCGGACCACGTACATCTCGTTCAATCGATGAAGGATATTGATGCCCTGCAGATTGATAATGATAAGATTCTCGTAACAAACCAGACGACTATGAGTCAATGGGATGTAGCCTTTTTAATGGATAGTTTAAAAGAAAAATTCCCCCATATAGAAGTGCATAAAGAAATTTGCTTAGCGACACAGGTACGCCAGGAAGCTGTTGCAGATCAGGCTGGAAATGCAGATTTACTCATCGTTGTGGGAGATCCGAAATCAAATAACTCTAACCGTTTAACACAGGTATCGGTGGAAATAGCCGGTACGCCTTCCCACCGGATTGGCGATATTTCCGAATTAAAAGTTGAATGGCTGATGAATGTTGACAAAGTAGCCGTAACAGCCGGTGCTTCAACACCTACACCGATCGTAAAAGAAGTAATCAGCTTCCTTGAAAAGTTCGACAAACACGATCCATCTACACATGAGATCGTTCGTACCGTCACGCTTGATAAAATTCTGCCGAAAATTAAAGCGGCAAAACCAGTAAAAAAAATTATGCCGTATTAAAGAGAAAGAGGCTTATCCGATAAGTTGCATTGATCGGATAAGCCCTTTTTATTATTTTTCACATGTAAATTTGTAGCTTGTCGTAATAATAAATCCTTTCTCGATCACTTCTGCCGTCTTGCCGCTTTTTTCACACTCTGTTTTTAGACGGTCAATATTTTGGCTGCTGACGACACTCATCGCTATTGTAAAAAGCAGGCCGGTAATGGCAATGGCCAGCCCGATGATAATCCATAGCTTGCCGTTGTTCATTATTTGTTTTTCCTTCATTTAAACTGCCCCTCATATAAATTTGAATGGTTCTGTATGAATGGCAGACTGGATAAACCGGACCGGCAGCTTTTTCTCCGTACACATCGCACTCATTTTTTCCACTACCCCTTTTATCATCACTTTTTCAACATGATGGCCGGGATCTACAATGTTCAAGCCATTTACTTCTGCATCCTGTGCCGTATGGAAACCGATATCCCCCGTTACAAATACATCTGCCCCTGCAAACTTCGCTGTACGGGTATACTTATTGCCGTCTCCGCCGATTACCGCCACTTTTTGTACGATTGTATCAAGATCCCCTACAACGCGCAGTGCAGGGACCTCCAGCTGTACTTTTACATGTTCGGCAAATTGCTTTAACGTCATAGGCTCCGCCAGCTTGCCGATCCGGCCAAGTCCTTGTTCATTCACGTCGATATCAAGCGGCCATAGGTCATAAGCAGGCTCTTCATACGGATGGGCATTTAACATGGCCTTTAGTACTTTATTTTTCATGCTTTCGGGAAACACTACCTCAATTTTTTCTTCCTCTGTTACTTCTGTCTCCCCTACTTCACCTACATAAGGGTCCGCTCCTTCAAGTACGCGGAAACGCCCTGTTCCGTTAAGAGTATAGCTGCAATGGTCATACAGGCCGATTTTCCCCGCGCCTGCTTTCGCCAGGACAGTCCGCATTTTTTTTGCATCAGTTTCCGGAATAATGACGGCAAGCTTCATCATTTTCTCGTTAAATGTCGGCTCTAAAATACGGCGCTCCACAAGCCCTAGTGCATCTGCAAGTAGATCGTTCACCCCGCCTGGAGCTACATCCAGATTGGTATGGGCAGCATAGACCGCTATATCGTTTTTCAACAGCTTTTCGTACAGCTGTCCCTGAGGGTTGTCCGTACGCAGATTACTTAGCTTCATAAAAATAGGCGGATGGTGTGCGATGATCAGCTCACAACCATTTGCAATCGCTTCATCCACTACTGCATGGGTCACATCCAATGTCACCAATACCTTTGAAACTTGTTTATTTAATGTGCCGATCGCCAGCCCTATTGGATCATTCGGCATACAGGCATATTTTTTCGGTGACCAGCTTTCAAAAAGCTGAATGATTTCATGTCCATTTACCGCTTTCATGCAAGCGCCTCCTTCACTAATTCGATCAGATGGTGCAATTCTGCCCTTTTCGCTTCAATTTCCGGAGTAGCTTCTGCTTTTTCGATTGATTGTAAAACACGCTGCCAATTTGCGATTTCTTTTGTCCATTTTTCTACAAATACGTCGGACCGTGCAGCGATTAACTGCTTCCCGAGCAGCACTTCGGTCTCTGTCAGTGCCTCTTCCCCGCGTTGCAGGACAAGAACCTCATAAATTTTGCCGTCTTCTTCTAAAATCTCTTCATTTAAAATAGCCCAGTCATTTTGCATGGCCCATTCACGTATTACTTTTGCATGGATATTCGGCTGCAGCACCAGACGTGTTACACTCTCCAAGGCTTGTGGGTGTTTTTCCAAAATGGAAACAATCAGCGGTCCTCCCATACCTGCAATGGTCACTGTATCTACATGATCCTCTGGCTGTATAGCCGCAAGACCATCCGCCAACCGTACCGTGATGTTTCCTGTCAGCCCTTCTGTACGAACCTGGCGCTCTGCCGACTCATAAGGCCCCTTTACTACCTCTCCTGCTACCGCCTGGCTGATGACATTTTTATGGATCAAATAACATGGCAAATAAGCATGGTCACTTCCGATATCTGCAAGCACAGCCCCTGTTGGCACAAATGATGCCACAGCTTCTAGACGTTTTGAAAGCTTTTGTGCGTTCATATAAATCCCTCACTTTTCTAATTCCCGTTCATCACTATTATATAAAAAAACAAATCCTTAGTCGCCTAAACGACTAAGGATTTTAGTTGGATTATTTTAAACCAGCGATGTATTCAGCAACAGCTTGTGCTTCTGCTTCACTTAATTGAGTTTGTGCAGGCATAGAGCCCTGCCCCTTCATTACTACCTCTTTCACATGCTCAGCATCTAAGCCTGTAGTTAAGTCTGGTCCCATGCTGCCTTTTAAGTCGCCACCGTGACAGCCAATACAAGATTTTTGTACGACTGCTGCTGCATCGATGTCTGCGCCTGCAGTTTCCCCCCCGCTTTCACCCGCATCATGCGCTTCATCCTTGCTTCCAGCGCCTCCTACTGACATGAAGAAAATAAGTCCGATACCGAATGCCATGATAAGAACGTAAGGAATAAGTGGATTGTTTCTCATAGTGTGTACCCTCCCTCATTTAAAAACTTTTTCTATAAATATAGAATCAATTCAACACTCATTATTGTACTGCATTACCGGGGAAACGGAAAGACCTAAACAAGAACTTTTCTTCTCTTTAGAATAATTTTGACATTTATGAGTCATTAT
>DEQA01000154.1:3391-4069 GCA_002359075.1 Planococcaceae bacterium UBA3378 | reverse complement strand
ATTGCGAAAAAGGCACATAAAGAAGGCACAACATTAAAAGAAGCAGCCATTGCAAGCGGTCTGTTGACAGAAGAACAATTTGACGAATATGTAGATCCGGCGACAATGATCTATCCTAACGCTGAATAATATTATTTTTCAAACAAAACCGGTGGAATTCTCCACCGGTTTTGTTGTTTTTACTCTATTTATCTATTAATGATAAATATTGTTTTCCTTCATTTTATTTGCTAACAGCACCGTCATCTTCGCCAGTTCTGCATAGGACATTTCCTGCTGCGGATTTGCCTGATTATTTTCAGCCTTCAATAGTTCCATAGCATATGCCAATGCTACGTAGCCCCGCTTATCTGAAGATACTTTTGCTGCATCTGTATAGCCTAATTGATAAATATCCGCATGCTTTGCCGCAGCATCAAGCTTCAGCATTCTTACCGCCCATTTTGCCACCTCTTCACGGGAAAGATTGGCATCCGGCTTCATTCCTTTATCTGTTTCATCTAAAATCCCTATTGCTACGGCCGCCATCAATAGAGGATACAGTTCATCAGCAGATGATATATTTTCAAAGAACTTTTCCCCTGCTTCCTCTTGTGGATAATAATCATAGGAGTATGTGAGTGATTTTAACAATACTTTTAGCGCTTCTCCTTTTGAAATGGCAGCATCCGGGTTAAA
>DEQA01000154.1:0-3315 GCA_002359075.1 Planococcaceae bacterium UBA3378 | reverse complement strand
GCTGCTGTTGGGTGCTCAACTACCGGATATTCATCCTTTTCGTCAACAGAAAGCCATTTGCCTGTTTTTGCATCAATCATGCTATAGCTAATTCCTTTAAACATTGGTCGGTAAATAAGGCTATAGTGCTCGGCACCACCGATATTCGTTATGTTTTCGTACTGTAGTTGCAAAGATAGATTCTCTTTCAGCTGCTTTGTTGCCTCTTCCTTCGCTACCACATCTGTTACTGTCGGCCATTTGACATCATCAAACGTCATAATGGATAGCCCGAGTAAATCCCCTTCCGATCCGATATTTACCGTAATTTGATCCCCTTCCACCAGCAAACCATTTACAATACGCGGGAAAGCGAAGTAATAGCTTTCATTATGATCAAAATAAGGCATTTCTGCTACCGGCATAGCGTATTCGTTCGCATAAGACGGTGCCCATTTTTTTATAGCGTCGACAGCCCGTTGAAGTGCCTCCTCCCGTGATAATGATCCCTTTTTCTGTTCTTCCTTCATTTGTGCTTCCAAGTCGTACTTGATATTGTAGTATTCTAAAACTTCGCCTGTTTCTTTATCAATCGATAGTGCCGTTCCCATATTTCCACCTGCATACTCATAATTATACTGGATCATATACACTTGCTTACCTGTATAATTCGTCACTTCATTGATAGACTCAATTGTTAATGTTACACCCGGAATTTCCGTTTGGAGGAACGAATTTGCCAGCTGTTCTGCCTGCTCCTCTGTAATATCCGGCTGTCTAGGAGGCAAAGACTGCGGAGCAATCGGCGTAATTTTTACCTCTTTCGGTGAAGAAGCTGATCGTCCATCCAGTGTCACCCAATCACCTGACAAGGCATGCACACCCATTTGGCTGCTCGGCCGATAGACAAGCTTCGCCTCAGCCCCTCCTGTATAGTAATTTGGCGTCAGTAAATAGAAAAGCTGTGCTTCTAGTGTATCTTGTACTTTCGTTTGGATAGTAGCCGCATCTTTCTTTTTAGAAGCATCGTCATACGTGAAAGTCTCATTCTTCGTCCCGGCATTATAGAAGGAGATCAGTTGGCCATCTCCTTGGACCGTTACTTCTATATACCTGTCTGCTACCGGAATATCTCCTTCTGCTTTCCGGTAGATGAATGTGTAATGCACTGGCTGCGTCAAATTACTCGGTGTATAAATATCATCTGTGGAAGAAAGTTTATAGCCGGATGCTGAGGCTAACTGCTTGACCATCTTATCCGCGATGTTTTGTGCCTCACTTTCAGAAACCTTGGCCGGGAAGAATGCGTCTTCCGTTTCCGGCGGCTGGTAGTAGAACTGTTCAAGCTGCAGGTCTGTCCCTGCAAAGATCAGGATGCCGTATACATATTGATTTTTCAGTTGTTTGGAAAAGCTCAGTTCATAACGTACCGTTGAATCTCCAGGATAGGAATAGCCCGTATTCATATAGAAATCGTTGTCCGTCAAGTTGGAAAACTCTGTTGGGAACAATTCCTTCATACGGTTGATCAGATCTTTCTTTGTCACCTTTGCATTTGTCTGCGCTACCTGAATCGGCAGCCTCTCCATACGCTCGTCCATTGTTGATGCACTGGCCATTGGCGCCAATAAACCGATAGACAATGCTGTCGCTGATAATAATACACTTGCCTTCTTCAATACAACCATTTCTTCTCCCCCTATTTGTGCAAATAAAAAACTCCTTGTTCCAACATACGCAAGTAGAGGGTAAAACTTTCTAAAATATTTTATTTTCTTTTTTCTCTCTGAATTTCTGCTATAAATAGACCTCTTTCTCTAGCTTATAATTGTACTTTCATAGGAGAAGAGTAGAAAATCTTTATAAATCTAAAAAATGCCCATGCACTAAAACATGGACATTTCTTCATCTAATTTTCTAACGGCCGCACTTGGATTACCGGCAGCTTATTTTCCATTTCATCCCGTAAATGCTCATATTGCGGTGGCAGCATCAGCTGCTTTCCTAGCATTTCCGGTTTTTCATCGACAGAAAAGCCCGGAGGATCTGTCGCAATTTCAAATAAAATTCCTCCCGGCTCCGGGAAGTAGATTGCATTAAAATAGTGGCGGTCTTTTACCTCTGTTACACGAAGGCCGTGCTGCATGACATGATCCTGCCACTGGAGATGCTCCGGCTGGTCCTTTGCACGCCAGGCAATATGATGAACTGTGCCCGGCCCCATCGCCCCGCGTCGTCCCGGAACAGTTTTTAAGTCAATGATGTTTCCGATAGCTGCAGGCGACTTGAAGCGGATATACTCCCCTTCGCGTGCTATAAGTTCCAATCCCATGACCTGTGTCAGTACGTCTGCTGTTTGCTGGGGACTGCTAGAATATAATGTCGCTCCCGCAAACCCCTTAATGGCTGTTTCCGGCAAAACACCGGCAAATGTCCATTCACTGTGTTTTCCTTCGGCCCGCTCTACAAGCTCAATATGTAGTCCATGTGGATCATCCAGTTGAATGTATAATTCACCAAAACGCTCTACTTCCAAAAAAGGAACAGCAAAATGCTCTAGACGTTCCTTCCAGAAAGAAAGTGACCCTTCAGGTACTGCATAGGAGGTAACCCCTACCTGGCCGTCTCCGATGCGGCCGCGGAAAGCAGTCGGCCACGGAAAGAATGTCATAATCGTCCCGGGTGACCCCGTCTCATCGCCAAAATACAGATGGTAGGTTCCCGGATCATCAAAATTCACTGTTTTTTTCACAAGGCGCGTCCCTAAAATACCGGCATAAAAATCTACATTTTCCTGAGGGTTTCCGACAATGGCTGAAATATGGTGGATACCTGCTGTTTTCATCTACATTCCTCCTATATAAACGTCACAAATTCGTTCACCGGTTTCCGGTAGCCACGCAGATTGCGACTTTCCTCTTTTTCTTTTCCTATTGCGATCATAAGAACAATTTCATGAGTCGGCGGCACATGTAGAATGTCGCGCACCTGCTGCTGGTCAAAACCGATCATCGGACATGTATCCCAGCCCCGGTTTTTAGCTGCCAGCATGAATAACATAGCGGATAAAGAGGCATTTCTAATCGCCTCCTCTTTCATAAACTCCTCCCCGCGTTCCTCATAAAACAATGTGTTATCCTTTACTAGCTGCTCCAACTGGCAATCATTGATGATTCCAAGGGTCTTCATGCCTTCATTTAGCTTTTCAGTCTGTTTGTAAGCATACCGGTCAGATGTTACAACGATTACTGCAGAGGCGGAATGAACTTTATATTGCCCGTAAGCTGCTTTTCTCAGCTGCTCTTTCACATCGGAATTCAGCACCGAAATATACTC
>DEQA01000095.1:3197-9734 GCA_002359075.1 Planococcaceae bacterium UBA3378 | reverse complement strand
TTACTTGGGAACTATTTTTATATACAGCAACAGTTCCAATCGGCGGATTACTATTATACAAAGGCAAAAGATTATGGGGAAAAGAGTCGATTGGAGCTTGCTCGAATTTTCTTTAACTTAAGTTTAACCAAACAGCGAATTTTCGATGATATGCATATAAGTCTTATCTATGCCAAACAAGCATATGATCTATTTGAAAAAGAAAATGAACATGGAGAAGTAATTGATGTTTTAATTTCAATGGCTGTTCAATATACTCATAACGAGAACTTTGAAGCTGCTAAATATAGCTTGCAAGCTGCCCATCAAAAACTTGAACAATACCCAGAAATGAGAAAAAAAAGTACTTTGTTTATGCTAGAATATCACGATGGAAAGTTATTTGAAGCTATGGGGGATGAAGAAGCAGCTTTAAAGAAGTATACAGCATTGACTGATACATTAGAGGAACATCCATCATTAGTTTATGTTTTAAAAAGTATGGTTGATTTATATTTTAAACAGAAACAATGGGTAAAAGTCCAAATTTATTGTGACAGAGCTATAGACTTAGCAGAACGATTTCAAATGAATTATATATATATAGAGTTAATAGTAGTAAAGGCCAATATATTGAGGGTACGTTTAGATGAAATTGGATATGAAAAAGAAATGAAAAAAGCTTTAATACTAGCAACTGATGCCTCCCTAAGTAAACTAGTAAAAGAAATAGGACAGACATTAGGAAACTACTACTGGGATCTTCATTATTATAAGAAAGCTGGCGAGTATTACAAAAAGGCTCTGCAAAATATGAAATAAATATATCTGGAATATACTAGGTCTATTTTCTTTTTGGTTAATTTTTATAGGAAAAATAGGTGAAGAATAGAAGAAAATTTTACCCTTTTTTACTTCTAGTATTTAACTAAAAATGTCCTATATAATTTTATTATAATAACAGAAGGAGGTTATTTGTATGAAAAAAATTTTATTTGTAATTGCTGCTATTGTTACAATTGGAGCTGCAGCTTTTGCTACATCACCGTCAACTACTACTGATCAAGCTTACGACACTTGGCAACCAGATCCAAAAATGGCGCGTAGTATTGGGATTGACATTCGTTGATTAAAGAAACCCTAACAAAAGTATATGGGGGTCCGACTTATTTAACGATTCCGTGCTCGATTCGATCGGCAGCTTCCATCATACCGTATCAGCAGCCAATTCTACATAAAAACGTTCTTGCACAGATGCTGCAGCAAAGCCTTCAAGATGTAAATAAGGAAGGGCCCTCTGTTGATATGGTCCCGATTATTTTATGTCCGAAAGCTTTCTTGATTGACGGACTTGATGCAAAAGGATGCTATGTATATGATTTTATACAGCACCAGATGGTTTACGGCGCTCTCCATGTAGAGTATGAGTTCGAGAAACCCTATACGATTGTGGTTGGCTATATGGCAACACAGCGCCAGCCGAAATTTGATGATCGATTTTCTCACTTTGCTTCTTTGCTTGAGGATATCCAAATCGACATCATCAATCAAGAATTGACAATGCAGCTTTATGATGAGCCGCAGCAAGTCCACTTAACACACCTTATCTCTAGAAAGTAGCGGTTACAGCCTCTACTTAACGTTGAATGGAATACAACGACACTTAACCAATAATTCACTTAACCAATAATTCACTCAAGGCACTTCCTTCCAGGGAAGTGTTTTTTATTTTTCAAAAGAGGAATTATTTAAAGGGTTAGAGGATGTAAAAGAAGCATCTATTGTCTTACACTAGCAGTAGATGGCTAGTACAAGCTGTAAGCGGGTAAGAAGAAATGGAGGGTTTCATATGTATGTTGCAGGGCAGGCAGAAATGCGGTTATTGGATCAATATACAATGAAAGAAATTGGTTTGCCGGGTGTTGTCCTTATGGAAAACGCCGGCGCAGCAGTTGTCAAGGAGGTCATGCAGGATTTTCCGGATAGAAAAACAAAAATAGCAGTAGTAGCAGGCAGCGGCAATAATGGAGGCGACGGGTTTGTTATCGCCCGCAGGCTTTTTGATTTCGGCTATGATGTTATGCTTATATGCTGTGTAGAAGAAAAGGACATTAAGGGTGATGCAAAGGTGCATTACGAGGTGTATAAAAATCGAAAGCTCCCGATTGTAAACGCAAAGGATGCCCAAATAGAAGGTACGGATATCATTATAGATGCCCTTCTTGGAACGGGTTTGACAGGTGAGGTTCGCGAACCATTCTATTCGTTGATCGGGAAGGTAAACAGCGCCGATAAATATGTCTATGCTGTTGATATCCCGAGTGGTGTTAATGCAAATACAGGAGAGGTGCTGAGCATGGCTGTGCAGGCAGACAAAACAATTACCTTTGTTTTGCCAAAAAAGGGGTTCTATCTCCGACAGGGGCCCCAATATATAGGTGAGGTAATTTGCGCTGATATTTCTGTTCCTCCCCGGCTTGCGGAAGAGCTGCAATTAGAGCTGCCTAAACTACTGGATGCCAAAACAGCAGAAGCTGCGTTGCCTAAACGTCCTGTACAAGGTCATAAAGGAACGTTTGGGCATGTTCTTGTAATCGGGGGCTGCAGACAGTATATCGGTGCTCCAGTTTATACAGCAAAAGCAGCTTTTTATACAGGAGCAGGGCTTGTTACTCTAGCGGTCCCTGAAACAATTTATCCTATTGTTGCGGCCCAGTCTCCGGAATGTCTTTTTATCCCGTTGCACGATACAGACGGCGCGATCACAGCGAATAATATTAATGAGCAAGTCGATTTCTCAGTCTTTCAAACAGTCGTGCTTGGACCTGGGATGGGGAGAGGGACGGATGGAGCTTCTCTCATTCGCCAAATATTGGACGAGTTAACAGAACAGACAGTTGTGATTGATGCAGACGGGCTATATTTTGCAAGCAGGTTATTAACGGAGTTAAAGGCGTACAACGGAGATGTGATATTCACGCCGCACCCAGGTGAAATGGCACATCTGACGGAGCTTTCGGTTCGAGAGGTGGAAGAGAATCGACTGGACGTGGCTAAACAGTTTGCAAGAAAACACGGTATCTATTTATTGCTAAAGGGGCATCGTCCGATTATCACGACTCCTGCAGGAGAACAATGGATCAATCCATATGGCAATGATGCGTTAGGAAAGGGAGGAAGTGGGGATGTATTGACTGGATTGGTCGCTTCCTTTCTTTCGCAGGGAGCTGATGCGAAAGATGCTCTTCTGGCAGCCAGCTACCAGCATGCCCATGCGGCTGAACAGTTAGGGTTGGAATGGTCGACATATGGCGTTCTACCGCTTGACATTATTGAATATGTCCGAAAAAGGCTATGAAACTTGCAGGCAGGCGTTGGAGAAAAGGAGCTTTACATACCGCTCGATTGTACCAATACAGCCTGCCGTAATTTTTTGAAGGTCGGCAAACAAAGAAAAAGAAATTTTATATAAGTAAAATTCAGGGCTTTCAGTAGCGGATGACGGACGTATCACGCGGCTGCAGGAACGCAACGAAGGAACAAAGGCTAATAATGCCGCTATTTGTGACAACGCCTTTGTCACCAGTATTTTGCCGGACCATTTTTAAGTGGAGTAAAGGAGAGGGACATTCTTTATTTTATGGCAAGCAGGTGAAAGGAAAATAGGTATTTTGCTATTATAAAACATAGCAGATGAAACAGGGAATAAGTTGCTATGTTTAAATGGTAAATGGTATGATATATATTATGATTTTATACATAATCGAGGCAGATATCTGCCCTTTAAGCAAGAAGCCGAAACAAGATTAGCAGGCTTAGGTGCTTAGGTTGTTATTGCTTATGCTGGTGGGGGGGTTCAATTTGGCTGAACAAGAAAAAAACCGGATTTCAGTAGAAATATACGGGCAGACGTATAAGATTGTTGGGCCTGAATCTACAGGCCACATGAGGTTAGTCGCTTCAATGGTAGATGATAAAATGCGTGAAATCGGCGAACATAATCCAACATTGGATAATGCAAAGCTCGCTGTGTTAACAGCTGTAAATACCGTTCATGAGTACCTAAAACTGAAAGAGCAAGTTGAGGCGCTTGAGGAGCAACTGAAAAAGTTAAAGGATTGAAGTAAATGCTGGATTTATTAATATTGCTTATTTTTATGGCGGGCATTGTTGTAGGAGCGAGACGGGGCCTGGTCGTGCAGGCTATTCATATGTTTGGATTCCTGCTCGCTGTTATAGTGGCGCTCATCTATTATAAGCCGCTTGCGCAGAAGTTTTTACTGTGGATTCCCTATCCGGGTTTTTCGGAAAGTGCGACTTCTACATTGGCGCTTGCCGGAATTGATGCAGACCGTACCTTTTACCGGGTCATCGCGTTTGCCCTTATTTTCTTTGTAGTGAAGATTCTTTTACAGATTCTTGGATCTATGCTGGATTTCTTAAAATATTTGCCCGTCCTTGGCAGCATCAACCGTCTGCTGGGAGCAGTGCTTGGCTTTATAGAGGTATATTTCTTATTGTTTATCTTCATGTATGTATTGGCACTTCTGCCGCTGGAAAGTATACAGGCACGGCTCGATGGGTCGATAATCACCGGGTTAATGCTGGAGCATACGCCGTTTATTTCGTCGATGTTCCAAAATTGGTGGTATATTTACTCAAAATAATGACAAAACGTAAATACTTCTCTCGGTTAGGGAGAAGTATTTTTGCGATTATCAGAGGAGGCAACGGCATTGAATAAAAAAATCATTATCCGTACATTGGAGAAAATCGCATTATATATGGAATTGCAGGCGGAAAATCCATTTAAGGTGTCAGCATTCCGCAAAGCAGCTGCAGCATTGGAGACAGATGAACGCAGCCTTAGTCAAATAGATGATATTACAGCCATCAAAGGAATAGGAAAAGGAACAGCTGCTGTCATACATGAACTAATGGAAACAGGTAAATCAAGTGTTCTTGAAGAGCTGGAGGCAGCAGTACCAAAAGGTCTCGTACCATTAATGAAATTACCTGGTCTTGGCGGGAAAAAACTGGCCAAACTGTATCAGGAGCTGAACATTGTAGATGCACAGTCGCTGAAGGCAGCCTGTGAGACAGGACAAGTAAGAGCCTTGGCCGGGTTTGGGGCAAAGACAGAGGAAAAGATCTTAAAAGAGCTTGAAAACTTCGGTGCCCGTGCCGAACGACTGCCTGTCTGGGAGCTCGAGCTCATTGTGTTTGATATAAATAAGCTGCTTGCAAGTTTACCTGAAGTGCAGCGGTTTTCTGTTGCAGGCAGCTTCCGGCGTGTAACGGAAACAAGTAAGGATATCGACTTCATTATTGCGACAGAAGATCCAAAAGCCGTGCGGGAAGCTATTTTATCCCTTTTGCCGGTCGAAGAGACCATTGCAGCCGGCGATACAAAGGTATCTGTTACATTGGATTTGGAAAACCCTGTGAGTGTGGATTTCCGGCTGGTGAAGCAGCATGAATTTGCAACGGCGCTGCATCACTTTACCGGTTCAAAGGCTCATAATGTACGAATGCGCCAGCTGGCAAAATCGCAAGGCAAAAAAATCAGTGAATACGGAGTCGAACAGCCGGATGGCACGGTTCTTACATTCGACTCGGAGGAATCATTTTTTGCCCATTTCGATCTGCCGTTCATTCCGCCGACTGTCCGGGAAAGCGGCCGTGAGCTGGAGCGTCTGGATGAGCTTGCAGGACTTCCGCAGCTTGAGGATATCGTGAGTGATCTTCATATGCATACAACATGGTCCGATGGGGCTCATTCGGTGGCAGAGATGGGAGAGGCATTAATTGCCCGCGGTTACCAATATGGGGTCATTACAGATCACTCCCAGTATTTAAAAGTAGCAAATGGGCTGACGCCGGAACGGTTGGACAAGCAAAAACTGGAAATATTTGCGTTCAATGAAGCACATCCCGAGTTCCGTTTATTCCGCGGCACAGAGATGGATATTTTACCGGACGCAAGCCTTGATTTCGACGATGACGTGATGCGGGAACTTGATTTTGTCATTGCGTCCATTCATTCCAGCTTTTCGCAAGCTCAAGAAAAAATTATGGAACGGCTTTTTGCAGCAGTGAAAAATCCGTTTGTCCATATGATTGCCCACCCGACAGGCCGTATTATCGGGCAGCGTACTGGATATGATCCGGACGTACCGCAGCTGATTGAATGGGCGGCAGAGTATGGTAAAATTTTAGAATTAAATGCAAATCCTTACCGGCTCGATTTAGCAACTGAATATTTGCAAATGGCGATGGAGAAAAATGTCCCAATTGCCATTAATACCGATGCCCATGCCATCGATCAATTACGATTCATGGATATTGGTGTAAAATATGCACAGAAGGCTTGGATGAAAAAAGAGTTGATCGTCAATACATGGAATGTGAATCAATTTGAGGAGTTCATCCGTAGACATAAATAATTTGATTGTTGGAGGTGTCTTTCATGATTGCAGAGCGCGCATTGAAAACACTAGAATTTGATAAAGTACGTCAGCAGGTTGCAGGCTTCTGTACTTCTTCGATCGGAAAAAG
>DEQA01000095.1:0-3007 GCA_002359075.1 Planococcaceae bacterium UBA3378 | reverse complement strand
ATGCTCAGTCCAATGGAGTTAATGGAAATTGCCAGCACAATTCGTGCAAGCCGTATATTGCGTAATTTCCTGGAGGATTTGGAGGCAGAGGATACGATTCAAATCCCTCACTTTTTAGAGCGCAAGGAGCAAATGCCGATCCTGACAGCGCTGCAGCATGAAATCAATGATTGCATCGACGAAAATGGGGGGGTACTTGATTCTGTCAGCCCGGCGCTTCGCACGATCCGTCAGTCTTTGCGTGCAGAGGAAGCGAAAGTACGACAAAAGCTGGAGAGCTTAATTCGAGGCTCGAATGCAGCGAAAATGCTGTCAGATACCATTATTACGATCCGTAACGATCGTTTTGTTATTCCTGTCAAGCAGGAATACCGTGGACATTACGGCGGTATTGTTCATGATCAATCGTCTTCCGGCCAGACGCTTTTCATTGAGCCGGATGCAGTCGTACAGGCGAACAATGAAGTACAACGTCTGAAAGTGAAAGAGCAGGCGGAAATTGAACGTATTTTACTTGCCCTTTCAGCAAATGTACAGGAAGTGGCACATGATTTGTTTGTGCTTGTCGGTCTGCTTGGGGAAATCGATGTGATTTTAGCAAAAGGCAAATACGGGCAGGCAAATAAATGCACGATGCCGAAAATGAATAAGGAAGGCTATACAAAGTTGGTTCGGGCACGCCACCCATTGCTGCCGATTGAGGAGGCTGTTCCGAACACGATTGAATTCGGACGGGATATTACCGCTATCGTTATTACCGGACCGAATACAGGCGGTAAAACGGTCACATTAAAAACGGTCGGGCTATGCACGATTATGGCGCAGTCCGGGCTTCCGGTACCGGCATTGGACGGCTCGGAGCTTGCTGTGTTTGAACAGATATTTGCCGATATCGGGGATGAACAGTCGATTGAACAAAGCTTATCGACATTCTCTTCCCATATGGTCAACATCGTAGATATTTTATCGAAGTTTGATGACCGCTCGCTTGTCTTATTTGATGAGCTTGGAGCCGGAACAGATCCGCAGGAAGGAGCAGCCCTGGCGATTTCCATTTTGGATGAGGTTGTAGGGTACGGGGCACGTGTCATGGCGACTACCCACTATCCGGAATTAAAGGCTTACGGCTACAACCGTCCCAGCGTTGTGAATGCTTCGGTAGAATTTGATGTGGAGACATTAAGCCCGACATATCGGTTGTTAATCGGTGTTCCGGGGAGATCGAATGCGTTTGAAATTTCCAAACGATTGGGCCTTGGCGAGCATATTATTAACCAGGCAAAATCCTTTACAGGTACAGACCGCCATGAAGTGGAATCAATGATTGCGTCGTTGGAACAGAGCCGCCTGCAATCAGAGCGGGAAGCAGACGAGGCACATGAGCTGCTAGAAGAAGCGGCTGAACTTAAGGCGCAGCTGGAAGAAAGAATCCGGGTATATGATGAGAAAAAGGATAATCTTGAGAAAAAGGCAAAAGAAAAGGCACGCCGCATTGTAGATGAGGCAAAGGCGCAGGCGGAAAATATTATTGCCGAACTGCGGGAAATGCAAAAAAATGCAAGCCGGATTGTTAAAGAACATGAATTGATCGATGCGAAAAAACGTTTGGAAGAGGCAGCGCCAAAAGAGGAAAATAAAGTACTGAAAAAAGCGGTGGCAGAGCGCGAGCGTGCGCAAAACCTCAAAGTCGGCGATGAGGTAAAAGTAATCAGCTACGGACAAAAAGGTACGATTTTAGAAAAAGTAGGCGAGCATGAGTGGGTAGTGCAGATTGGTATCCTAAAAATGAAGCTGGATGAATCCGACCTGCAGTATATTAAGCCTGAAAAGGAAAAGCCTATCCGCACAATGGCCAATGTGAAAAACCGCAACAGCCATGTTAAACTTGAACTCGATCTAAGAGGCGAACGCTACGAAGACGCCCTGTTGCGAACAGAGAAATATTTAGATGATGCGCTATTAGCTAATTATCCACGCGTGTCCATTATCCATGGCAAGGGAACCGGAGCTCTTCGCCAGGGAATCCAGCAATATCTGAAGACACATAAACGCGTGAAATCATTCCGCTATGGCGAAGCAGGGGAAGGCGGCTTCGGTGTAACCGTAGTCGAATTAAAATAAAAGGGGAGAAGAGAATGCTGGGTTCATCATTTTGGCGAAACCCTTTAGTAGAAACGGCAGGTTATTTCAGTGTTGTTGTACTTTGTTTAGTAGTATCGATGGTCATCTTCGAGATTGTTACGAAATACAAAAATTGGGAAGAGATTAAAAATGGAAATGTGGCTGTTGCACTCGCAACAGGCGGTAAAATTTTAGGTATATGCAATATATTCCGTTATTCCATTGAACGCCATTCTACATTAATTGAATTGATCGGATGGGGTTTATATGGATTCATGTTATTAATTTTCGCTTATATTCTATTCGAATTTTTAACACCGAAATTTAAAGTGGACGAAGAAATTGAAAAGGACAACCGCTCTGTCGGTTTTATTTCCTTTACTATTTCAGTGGGGCTTTCATTTATTATAGGGGCAAGCATTTTATAGGAGCAAAAAAATGGAGAAATTATCGAAAATACTCATTGTCGTATGCATTATTTTTTTAGCTGTTGGCATATACTATTTGTCCACTGTATAAAATGGGAAGTAGCAGATGTAAAAATATACATTTGCTACTTTTTTTATATTAGAAAAATATATTTATAAAACAACATAAGCATGTAGTAGAATAAAGCAGGGAATAACACTATTAATATCATAACGATAATAAGGAAAAATACGTATATTCGAGCGAAAAAAGAAAATTAAAATGAAAACCAATTGAATCCGCTTTCTTTTTTTATTATAATGTTAAATAATGAGAAAATTAAAAATTATGGGATAAAGGGGCGAGGGTTCTATGACGGAAAAGGTATGGTTAAAGAAGTATCCAGAGCAGATTCCACATACATTTGAGATACCGGAAATACCGGTTTATCAATTTTTGACGGATGCTTACAAAGCAA
>DEQA01000231.1:3910-4359 GCA_002359075.1 Planococcaceae bacterium UBA3378 | reverse complement strand
CTCCCAAGCATGCAAATTTATAAACACTTCGTCTCTGAGGACGTCCTCACCGGTTATGGGAATTATTTGCTATTTATTTCAAATCCGATAAGAAGCTTGTGCCGAATTTCGGCGCAGCTACCCCGAAGTTTTCTGCAACTGTTGCAGCGATATCTGCAAATGTCGTACGAAGCGGTAATTCAGCACCTGCTGCAAATCTTGGTGAATACACGATTAACGGTACATATTCACGCGTATGGTCCGTGCCGGTAAATGTCGGGTCGTTCCCGTGGTCTGCTGTAATAATCAATAAATCGTCTTGCGTTAACGCTTCCAAAATTTCCGGTAAACGGCGGTCGAACTCTTCCAAAGCCTCTCCGTAGCCGATTGGATCGCGGCGATGACCGAAGTTTGCATCAAAGTCCACCAGGTTCAGGAAACTCATTCCATGGAAGTCACGGCGCACTACC
>DEQA01000231.1:0-3820 GCA_002359075.1 Planococcaceae bacterium UBA3378 | reverse complement strand
ATGGCAATGACATCAAGACCTGCATCCTTCATTTCATTCATCGTCGTACGGCCGAACGGAGAAAGGGCATAGTCGTGGCGGTTTGATGTACGTACAAAGCTGCCTGGCTCTCCGATAAACGGACGGGCAATGACGCGGCCTACTAAATATTCAGGTTTCAGTGTCAGTTCACGTGCGATTTCACAGATTTTATACAGCTCATCCAGCGGAATAACTTCTTCATGTGCTGCAATCTGTAATACCGGGTCAGCCGATGTATAAACGATAATCGCGCCTGTTTCCATATGCTCTTTCCCATAGTCTTCAATAACCGCTGTACCGCTGTAAGGCTTATTACAAAGTACTTTGCGTCCTGTACGTGCCTCAAGCTCGGCGATTAATTCAGCCGGGAATCCTTCCGGGTAGACTTTAAAAGGCTTGTCAATGTTAAGACCCATGATTTCCCAGTGTCCTGTCATCGTATCCTTTCCGACTGACGCTTCCTGCATTTTCCCGTAATAAGCTTTTGGTGTTTCTACAGGCTCAATTCCTTGTAATTTGCGGATATTTGATAATCCGAAAGAACCCATCACAGGCATGTTCAGCCCGTTCATTTCTTTTGCAATATGTCCTAGTGTATCCGAACCAAGGTCGCCGAATTTCTCAGCATCCGGTGCCTCACCGATTCCAACAGAGTCCATAACAATTACGTGTATTTTTTTAAATGTATTCATGACTTTACGTCCTCCTCTTTTCTACCCTTTCATTTTATCAAAAAATGTGAATAAATAAAGGTCAGACATCCGACACAGGAAAATTTTTTCATAGTGTTTCCCTATTTTGCGTTTAAGCACGCGGATGAAACTGTTTATATACTTCTGATAGACGTGTTTTGCTGACATGTGTATATATTTGGGTCGTTGAAATATCGGCATGTCCCAGCATTTCCTGAACAGCGCGTAAATCTGCCCCGTTTTCGATTAGATGGGTGGCAAATGAATGGCGCAGCACATGGGGTGTCAGCTCTTTTTGAATATTCGCTTTCTGGGCATGCTGCTTAATCAGCTTCCAGCAGCCCTGTCTTGTTAATCTTTTCCCTCTTTGATTAATAAATAACGCATTCGTCTTCTGGTAGCTCCCCTGCAGCTCATAGCGGGCACGCTCCAAATATTTGCTTACTGCATCCATTGCTCCGCGTCCAAGCGGTACAATACGCTCTTTGCCGCCTTTTCCAAACACCCGGACAAAGCCCATCGTCAGGTGAACATCTTCTATATCAAGCTCGGTCAGCTCTGAAATCCGCATGCCTGAAGCATACAATAGCTCAAGCATAGCCACATCGCGAATGCCCTGTGGTTTTGAACGGTCCGGCGCCCCTATCAATGCGTCCACCTCTTCAATCGACAGCACTTTTGGCAGCCTCTGCTCCAGCTGCGGCATCTCCAGATGAACTGTCGGATCTGTCGATGTCACCTTCTCCCGCAGCAGAAACTGATGAAATGAGCGGATCGAGGAAATATGCCGTGCAACAGTACGGGCTGTCTTGCCGTTTTGCCGTAGATTTTCCAGGTGCAAAAGGATGTGTTCCCGTGTTACCTCATTGAAATGTTTCAGGTGCTGCTGTTCTTCCAAATGGGCTGCATACGCCTCCAAGTCCCGACGGTAAGAGGCCAATGTATTGGCGGAAAGCTGCCTTTCCACACGGATAAAATGAATATAATCTTCTATTGGATATGTAAATGCATTATTCATCGTTACGCCCCCTGCTCATACTCATACAAATTGTTAGTGATAAAATCCATATAGATTTGGTCCCCTTCAAAAAGAAAGCCATATTCTAAAACACCCTTACAGTATGCATTATATAAGGCCTTTTTCTATTTATATTATTCTGGTGCCTCATAGAAAAACAAAAAGAACAGCCCCCTCAAGCTGTTCTTCGTTACGAGTCTTACTCTTCTCCGTTGTCCTGGCAACGGTGGCAAATACCGTGGAATGTCAATCTATGGTCTTTAATGATAAAATTCCAACGTTTTTCTACAATCTGCTCTACATCTTCCAGTAAATCTTCCTGGATCTCATCTACTGCACCACACTCGATACAAACTAAATGATGATGGAAATGTGCGGCCCCTTCTTGACGTAAGTCATAGCGCGATACGCCATCACCAAAATTAATTTTATCGACAATTTTAAGCTCCGTCAGCAGTTCCAATGTTCGGTACACTGTGGCAAGACCGATTTCCGGAGCTTTTTCCTTTACCAAAAGGTAAACATCCTCCGCACTTAAATGGTCCTCCTCATGCTCGAGCAGAACTGCTACCGTCGCCTCTCGCTGTGGCGTCAGCTTATAGCTAGCACTATGTAATTGCTTTTTAATTCGATCAATACGGCTCTCCATGCGACGCCCTCCTAAACTCTTTTTATTATACCAAATGAGCAAAACTTATTACAACATAATGATTTATTTTAACACGTACGAAATGACTACAATTTCTAGAAAAAAGATGACAGCGATAAATAACAGGAGTATGCCGCTTTCCCGAAGAGAGAAACGTTCCTTCTTTTTCGAGGCCTTATGTGTTGCCACTAAATATTCGCAAAATACGACAAGCATGACAATATATAAAAACTGGAATGGGAACCACCAAACTCCATAAGCGAGCAGCTCGTTTTTTTGGGCAAGTAAATAAACGGAACTGAACCCAAAAAAGCAAGTCCGAATCGCAATTCCTACTTTTGCGAGACTAAAAAAGTAGGGATGCGTTGCAAATAATAGCACAATGCTTATAAAAATAGCTATTGGAATGATTGACTCTACCCATGTAGGCGTAGATTCGAACAAGAGACGCCTGTCCAATAGTTTAATAACCTTTGTTGCCTGTCCGAGTGAAAATAATTGAAAAAATGCAACACCCGCTATAAAGCTGACTGTAATCATCGCTGTATTTTGCCATAAAATACTTTTCCGCATGTTGTCCCCCCTTGTCCTACACTTTATGCTCAGACAAGTGGGATATGACTAGTTTTTACCGTGCATTTTAATGGAGATTTTCATAGAATGCCAGCCTCTACTTTTCTAGTGTTGTTACCCTCTTTCTCCATTTTCAGCCCTGCATTTTTAACCATAGGATAGCAAATGCCGTTTTGGCATCAAAGATCCTCTGCTCTGTTACCATTTGCTCGCCCTCTTCTACTGTAATCTCCATTAACTCTACAAATTCATCCTCATCCATCGCAGCCCGGTTTTCAATTTCATATAAACCACGCGCCACGAACAGGTGAATGATTTCGTCCGCAAATCCCGGTGATGTAGCAAACGATTGTAGGTATGTCAGCTCCCTGCAGCCGTAGCCTGTCTCTTCCTCCAGCTCACGCACCGCTGTTGTAGCAGGCTCTTCCCCGGGTTCCAGCTTTCCGGCCGGAATTTCAATAATCGACCGCTCCAATGCTTTCCGGTACTGCTCCACAACTACAAGCTTCCCTTCATCCGTAATAGCAATAACTGCGACAGCTCCCGGATGATTGACAATTTCCCGCTTACCTTCTTCTCCATTTGGCAATGTGACGTCATCTACCTTCAAGGAAATAATTTTTCCGTTATAGATTTCCTTTGAACGAATCGTTTTCTCTTCAAATTTTTTCATTTATAGGACCTCGCTTGTCGTTATGATTGATTTCATTGTAACATTAGAAAAAGAACGGACAAATAGATAAGGGGGCAATATTGATGAAAAAACGCACACTTGGCAAAAGCAGCCTGGAAATATCCGAACTGGGTCTTGGATGCATGTCGCTACCGCCAACAATTAACGAAGCGCGCCCTATTATAGAAGCCGCT
>DEQA01000326.1 GCA_002359075.1 Planococcaceae bacterium UBA3378 | reverse complement strand
ATCACAACTGTATGAAGGGGTTGACCATTCGGCGCTTTTTGCACATCCTTCACGATTGCTTTACATGTATCCGATTCGATGATACCTGTATCAGCGATTTGTCCACCCATTTCCGCATAGAAAGGTGTCTCGGAAAGGATAATTAACGCTTCCTGTCCTTCTGAAGCAGTTTGTGTACTTTGGCCATTCACAACGATCGCTTCAATTTTCCCTTGTGCTTCATAAGCATCATAAAGATATGTTGACTCTTGTGTTAAGTTTGCCAGCACTTCATTTTGCACCTGCATAGAATCTACATCTGCCCGCGCGTTACGAGCACGTTCACGCTGTGCTTCCATCGCTGCCTCGAAGCCTTCGTGATCCACTGTCATGCCAGCTTCTTCTGCATATTCTTCCGTTAATTCAATCGGGAAACCGAATGTATCATATAGGCGGAATGCATCTGCCCCAGGAATTACTGTTTCACCTTTTTCTTTTTGCGACGCGATCACTTCAGACAAGATAGCCAATCCGCCATCAAGTGTTTCATGGAAACGATCCTCTTCATTTTTAATGACACGTTGGATAAATTCGCTCTTCTCTGCCACTTCCGGATAGAAGTCTTTCATAATTTCCCCAACTGTCGGTACTAGCTTGTACATGAACGGCTTTTCAATGCCAATTTGTTTTGCATAACGGACCGCACGGCGAAGCAAGCGTCGTAATACATAGCCGCGGCCTTCATTTGATGGAAGAGCTCCGTCCCCGATAGCAAACGCCACTGTACGAATATGGTCGGCAATTACTTTAAACGGCGTATTAATATCTTCAGTAGAACCGAAAATCTCTTTTAGGTCCACTTCATGCGGGCGTTTATATTTGCGGTTTGCAAATTCCTCTACTTTTTCAATGATCGGCATGAATAAATCAGTATCAAAGTTTGTCGGTACATTTTGTACAACTGATACAATCCGTTCAAGACCCATACCTGTATCGATATTTTGCTTTGGAAGCGGTGTATACGTACCGTCCGGATTATGGTTGAATTGAGAAAATACAAGGTTCCAGATTTCCAGGTAACGCTCGTTTTCCCCGCCTGGATACATTTCTGATTCTGGTGTATCTCCTTCGTACTCCTCTCCGCGGTCATAGAAGATTTCGGAGTTTGGACCGGATGGACCTTCACCGATATCCCAGAAGTTTCCTTCTAGGCGGACTAAACGTTCTTCCGGAATACCGATTTCTTTATGCCATACATCATATGCTTCCTGATCTTCCGGATGGATTGTTACGGATAATTTTTCCGGATCAAAGCCCATCCAGCGCTTATCTGTAAGGAATTCCCAAGCAAAGTGGATAGCCTCTTTTTTGAAATAATCCCCGATTGAAAAGTTCCCCAGCATCTCGAAGAATGTATGGTGGCGCGCTGTTTTCCCTACGTTTTCAATGTCGTTTGTACGAATAGACTTTTGCGCGTTTGTAATACGCGGATTTTCGGGAATGATTCGGCCGTCAAAATACGGTTTTAATGTGGCAACACCTGAGTTGATCCATAGTAAAGATGGATCATTAATTGGTACAAGTGGTGCTGATGGTTCGTGGTGATGATTTTTTTCTTTAAAGAATTCTAAATATAGACGACGAATTTCTGAAGCTTTCATTATTTATTTTCCTCCTCTTAATTAGTACATAATGAATGGGAAAGCGCTCCTTCCCTGGCAGTTATCCCCGGCATCTGGCTTTTTAGGGGCATGTGGCCAAATAAAAAAGCCCTCCTCCCAAGTAAGGGACGAGGACTGTTGTCTACGCGGTACCACCCTAGTTTACAAATCGGTTCATGACAGTCATTTAACCTGCCGATTTGCCTCTCTAGCACTTGTAACGTAAGTGAACGGCAGGGATTAGCTGCACTCAGGAGTAGCTTTCAGTTGCAGTCCGTGGAGGTTTTTTCAGCCTAAGGAAACCTCTTTCTAAACACGACATGATCAACTTACTCTTTCCATCAATGTATTGATCCATATTCTGCTTTTGATTATATAAAAAGCGCCTTTTAGTGTCAATGATAGAGCAATAAAATGTTCCTCTTATTATCTCCGTTCAATGGGTCCTTTATCCATTGTGAACGTTCCATCCTCCAATAATACAGGTGATTTCTCCGACCCGGGGCGAGAATAGCACTCTACTTGGCTGATGACGATCTCATTTGCTTTTGTAAAGTTGAGGTGGGTATGGGCCACCCAATAGGCATATCGGTTATTTTCGTACAAGGCTGCCGTCACATGCTGTCCGATTTGATTGTCGATAACAAGCTTTGCCTCTATTTTCTTAAAGCTGTATGCACCGCTTGATAACGGTCTATATGAAGCAAATAGGACATACTTCAATTTTGATGGCTGGTGGATGACGATTTTTTCCGTTCCCGTTTTTTTCGCCCCTGCATCCAATGTAATATAAGGAGCGCTGGACGGGCTGCCGAAATGACGGTAATATACCTTGCCGATTTCGCCTGTCTGCAGGACATAGAAACAGTAAAGGTCGAGCTCCTTCTTGTTATTTATCCATTCGAGTGTTGCCATAACTGCTGACGATTTCAGAATTGAAATGGATTGACCTTTTTCCAGTAAAATAGGCAAGGCATCTGTACCGGATCTGTCAACTTGCTGCTGAAAAGCTGTTACAGGTGCTATTTTCTCCTCTCTCCTAGGCTTCGGTTCTGCTATAACGGCAGGTGCTGGGGCGGTTATTTTCTGCTCTTCTATCTCACTCGTTACTTGGATGCCGAAATTTTTGCAAAGTGCATGCAATCCGCCGAAAAAGCCGCTTCCTACCGCGTTAAATTTCCATTCTCCGTTATGCCGGTACAGCTCTCCGATGACGATAGCTGTTTCCTGTTCAAGCTGCCCTTTAAATGAAAATTCATACAGCACCTCATCTGTCTCGGCATCTTTTATAAACAGGAGTGCTTCCTCGATATCCCGAAAACGTAAATCCCGTTCATCTCCTTCATGGATTGTTAAAGCTAGAGCAATCTTCTCAATATCCGCAGGAATTTTTTGAAACGCTATATCAATCAATTCTTCATGATGATTGATACTTTGATGAGTCACTGCTCCATCAATGCCCTGTGGCTGCCCGTAAAAAATAAAGTGTTCATCCTCTACACATCGATCACCTGGATGGAGCAAAAACGCTGAAATATCCACATCCATCTCTTTTACAGACTGCCACTTTATATAAATCTTGCCTCGTTGAACTAGATTATTTTTCGTTATATCTACTTTTTGCCCCCGTTTTAACTTCATTTCTCCTGCCTCCTGCTGTTTCTTCAAATAGAATCCTTTTCGTAAATAGACCTCCACAATAAAGGAAACGCCCTATTTTTAAGCTGTGTTTACAAGCAGCTTTCTCTTTTCTATTTTATACCAAACCCATACCTCGCTTCATAAAAAAAACACAGGGAAACGATTATTTGCTTCCCTGCGCTATTTATACTTATCTATTCATTATGTTGTAGGATATCCACTGTTGAAGCAGCAGGTGCATCATCCGCAAAATCAATCTGAATCATGAGCGGATCATGGTCGGATGCCCGCCCGGATGCTTCTGTAAAGTCGGCATTCACATGCAGGATATCGATATCTGTTTGCAGCGCTAGGTTAGAAGTTACTAAAATATTATCAAGCACTTGGGAATTCCCTTGGTAGATATACGTATATTGATCTCCCAGCGGCAAATCATGGATTTTATTGTGCATACCGGCTGCTTCTAAAATACCTAATGATGAAGAGAATTGATAATCGTTGAAATCGCCTAGTGCTACAACGTTAGCCTCTTCATTCTTCGTTTTAATATCTGTAATGAAATCCGCTACGATACGTGCAATTTTTTTCCGTTGCACTTCACTGCCTAATACAACGGGCTGTGTATCACCAAATAAGCCTGTGTCACCTGATTTAGAGTTCCAGTGGTTCGCAATGACGATAATGCTTTCCCCTTTAAAAGTGAACTGGGCAGCAACCGGTTTCCGGCTGTTTGCAAATGCGTCATTGGTCGGATCAATACGGCCCGGGTTCAGGGTTAACGCGCCATTTTCATAGGAAGTGGCTTCATTCGCCTTCCCCGGTGTGCCTTCTAGTCCGACACGTGCAGGATTGTATAGGAAGCCCACACGAATGTTTGCGCCCGGAGCACCGCCGTCTTGATTATTTTCCGGGTCTATATTCGCATACGCATACGTAACACCCGTCTTCGCTTTAATTAAATCAATCAAACGCTGATAGCTTTCTGTTGCTGACACTGTCCCGTCATTCGTCGATCCATTATTGTCCTGCACTTCTGTTAGTCCGACAATATCCGGTGTATTCATTCCATTACCGATTGCTTCTGCTAATCGATCTGCCTTTTCATCGGATGTTTCCGAACGATTATTCGAGAAGTTCTCCAGGTTATAGGACGCAACCGTCAATTTATCTTCAGCAAACTCGATTGTAGTCGTTTCCGGCTGACTGTTGCCTGGCGCGTGAATAGCTTTCACATCAGACAAATCAGCATGGATTTTATAATTCGTATACGAG
>DEQA01000009.1 GCA_002359075.1 Planococcaceae bacterium UBA3378 | reverse complement strand
TACAAAGGGCTTATCGATTTAGCGGTACGAAGTGGTCAATATAAGGCGATTTATGCGCATGAAGTATATGCCGATGATGAATTTTCTTTTGCTTATGGATTACACAAGGATTTAGTTCATGTTCCTGCAGCTAATCCCCAAGACGATCCAGTCGGTTATTACGCTGTCTACCACTTAAAGAATGGTGGCTACGACTTTGTTTACTGGACACGTGAACGTATCGACCTTCATGCTAAAACATTTTCTCAGGCGGTTCAAAAGGGCTGGACAAGTCCTTGGAAGACGAATTATGACGCAATGGCGAAAAAGACGGTGTTAAAAGAGGTCCTTAAATACGCTCCAAAATCCATTGAGATGCAGAAGGTCGTTGAAGCTGATGAAACAATCAAAACGGAAGTTGCTGCGGATATGAGCAATGTAATTGATGTAACGGACTATTCCGTAATGGACGATGAGCAACAGCAGGAAGGACAAGTAATAGAAGGGGAGTAATCCCCTTTGGTTTTAAGGAGGTCAGGAGAATGACAGAAATTACGATTACAAAAGTAGATGAAGCCAAAGAAAGCTATCATCCATATACAAGTGAAGCACTACTAGGTTTACCAGAACCCCCAGCTTATCAATGTGATTTTATCACGGAGTTAGTAAAAAAAGTCGAAGGCATTGAAAGTGAAATTTCCCGTGCGCATGACTATTTGAGAGATGAAAAAATTGAAGATGCTGAGCATTATACTAGTTCCGCTTTATGGGATGTACGAAACGTAGCAGATGAAATTGAAAGTTTACGCGCGCAAATTGAAGCGGTTCGTGCTTGGGGACAAGAGTGGAAAGACCTAGCTAAGAAGATGTTGAATGATGAAGAAATCGACATTTTCACTAAGTACGTAGGCGTTTCAATAGAAGAAATTCGCAATATGTAGGAGGTCAAGGGCATGTTAAGAGACTTCAATCGCAAAACACTATACAGCCTATCTTTGCACGGCCTTGAAGAAAAATCGAGTATGCAAAACAAGGTGGCTGGCAATTACATGGGCAGATCATCCAGCAACATAACGGGCATTATGGCTGTTTGATGGTCAGAGGTAAAAAGCAAAGAGTATAGGAGGGCACAAGCATGGCAGAACAGCATAACAGGGCATTTAAGGGCGTTTGGATTCCGGCTAATATTTGGACCTCTAGAGAACTTACTCTTCAGGAGAAAGCATTCTTGGTTGAAATAGACAGCCTAGATAACGATAACGGTTGTTACGCTTCCAACGATTATTTTGCAGAGTTTTTCCAATTAAGTAAGAGCCGATGTTCTGAGGTGATCAGCAAGCTTCGAGAAAAAGAATTGCTGTCCATCAACTTGGTTTATAAAGAAGGGACTAAACAGGTAGAAAAACGGATCATTCGTGTTAATCGTATGCATCACGTTTTCACTGGAAGAGGTATTCGGAATCCCGAAGAGGNNGGTGTTCGAGAAACCGAAAGGGGTATTCGGGATGTCGATTCACCCCCTTCGGGAAAGGCGAAAGAGAATAATACAGTTATTAATAATACATCTAATAATACAAAGAATAAGAGAAAGGAATCTCTTCCTCCTTCTTCCTTGGTCGATATGAATTTCTTAAAAATCAAACAGCATTACGAGCAGCACATCATTTATCAACCAGCTAATTATCAGCAGTCTACTCAGCTTGCAGATTTATTGGACAGCTACCAAGACACAGCTCTAATCATTGAAGCTATGAATATCGCAATTAAACGTGAGGTTATTTCCCTTAACTACATTAACGGCATCTTAAAAACTTGGCGTTCGGATGGTATTACTAACCAGCAACAATTACAGGGGGTGAAGCAGCATGGAGGCAATAGACAACCTCTTCGAGATGATCAAGCAACGCAATCCGCAATCCGAGCAACGAATGAAAGACGCGCAAGAATGGCTGGATTCTAAACAAGTTGAATGCCTAACAGTACCAAGCGAAGAATGTCCTGAAAATTTGTGTGATGGTAATGGCTTCCTATGGTATCTGAACTATGACAAAAAGATGAATTGGGGCAAATACCAAAAGCAAATACAAGCGCTCCAAATTAAAGCTCATGCCGCCAGAGAGTTTGGAGATAACGAAACGGCTGACAATATCCGTGAAGAAATTAAGTTAATCAACCGCATTGAATGGTGGGAGCCGTGTAAGTGCTATGTACAGAAGCAGAGGCAGGCGCAGATAGAAGCAATCGTTAAAGGAGCTTATATGCCATTGGAGTTTTCGAAAGCGAAAATTCTAGGCTTCAAGGAGGACCTGTATAAACAGGAGGAATCTCGTATTGTTGCCAAGATCGCGAAAGAAATGGCGCTGAATTATGTTAACCACTATAAAACAATGCAAGAGAAGGGGAAGGGTATCTACTTGTTCAGTCGAACAAAAGGTGTTGGCAAGACGCGGTTAGCCTGCAGTATTGGTAATTCCCTGATGCATAACCATTTACAAACTGTACTTTATGCAAAGGCAGCGGACATATCAGCTAGAGTCCGTAAAACATTTACCAAGGACGCTACTGTGTCAGAAGAAGATGTTATTAAAGCGTACCGGGATGTAGATGTGTTGATCATTGATGATTTCGCAGTGAAAGAAAAAGATCCTACGTTCATGGAAAAGATTTATTACCGAATCCTTGATCACCGTATGGAACAGAAGAAAATCACCATCATTACATCCAATATCACGATTGAAGAAATAAACGAATATTATCCGGACCCTAATCAAAATGTAGAAGGCCGTGTTTATAGTCGGGTTAATAAAATGTGCATCGTCATTAACATGCCAGAAGAATCCATCAGGGATATGGAAGCCAGTAAGGAAAATGAGGAAATTGAACGGTTGTTACTAGGAGGTGCCTAATGACACACAACCAATTAATTGACCAGCTGGAGCGCAATGCAGCGCTCTATGCTGTCAATGGCAACGAACGTTTTTTCGAACAAGTGCAGCAGGCCAAACGAGCACTCTTTGAATTGATAGAGGCACAGCAGGCAACGATCGAGGTGCAGCAGCAAAAGATTCAGCAGTTGGAGCAGCAGGATCAATTGAGATTATTTTAGGAGGGGTAGTATGAGGGAGATTAAAGTGCGTGGTTACGCAGTTGATGAAATGGTAGGCAGCCAATGGGTGTACGGAACGGGCGTACATCGCACGGTATTTACAGAAGAGTTTGCTAAAGAATGCGGTCAATCTGGTGAGACATTCATTTGGACGGAAAGTGGATGGGTTTTAGTTCATGACGAATCTGTCAGTGTTTATACAGGCCTCAATGATAAAAATGGCAATGAGATTTTTGAGGGGGATGTATATAGCTACGAACTATATAAAGTTTTTATTAGCGGTGGGAACGTTGAAGAATCGATAAGTAGAGGAACAGACGTCGTAGAGTTTAAAGACGGTGCTTTTTATCACGGTGATGAATTATTATCTGACGTTATCACTCACGACGATACGTTTGCTTATGAAGGCAACATTTATGAGAATCCGGAGTTGCTGGAGGTGGCAGGATGAACGCTGAACAATTACAGGTAATCAGGGAACATTTCGAAAACGTTCCGCAAGGTTGGCCAGTTAATGAAGGCTCTGTCATCGGACAGATGAAGGAGGATGGTATGGTGCTTATTGCTGAGATTGAAAAATTGCAAAAAGCCCTTGAAACCATTTTAGAAGAGGAAGGCCCTAACTGTGACGGTTACGAAACGGTAATACATGTAACAGCACGTCGGGCATTGGAGGAATCGAAATGAACCAATTCACAACAAACAACGGCCATGTCACATGGATGGGCTATAGTCGCACGGAGTATGCCACGGTTTACTTTACACATCGGATCACAGGGCATCAATGCAAGCAGGTTTGCTTTGACAATGACGAGTTGCAGGGAGTGCTTCGGCGCCACTTAACACCAGGGGATTTCTTTAATGCTTACGAACCGGATGTTAGATATACGCCGGTGGCAAAACGGCAGCTAGGGATTGCTTAAAATAAACTGTTCAATAAGGTGGTGTTATATGTTGGAGACAATATATAGGACATATAAAGAAACGCAAGTTGAGGTATTGCATACACAAATAAAATGTCCGAACTGTGGTGCTGAATGGCTAGAAGAGGATATGAGCACACCAGGGGAAACGTATTCTTTGAAATGCGATGATGAATACGATGATGGTTGCGGAACCGAATTTAAGATGTATTTTGACGCAAATTAACAGAACAATTCGAGAAAAACACTCCATCCTGGGGGCAACGGGATGGGGTGCTACTAAACAGGGGGCAACAGAAATGAAATTAGTGTTCTTTCGGGCAAACAAAGTAAACGTAGAAAAAGGGCTGTCACACATTGAAATACAACCAGGCGGCATCCAGTTCCAATTGAAAGATAAAATCATCGTTTTGGCCGCACCGGTAATCATCAAGGTAAAGCAAAACGGACTGGTGCAGGACGTACTGAACAGCATCCAGTTTGATATATACAATGAGCATTCTATTGATCCTATCTGCCGGGGATGCAAGTGGTCACTGCTGAGTGTACTCAATAACAGCGACGGGGCCGTGTATCAGGAGTTATTGACAGCTATCTACGGTGATAAGGTAGTACCGATTAGCCGTGCTCGGGCAGGCTGGAATGAGGCGAGTGTATATAGCGAGCGCCGATTGTTCCGGGCAGAATATGAAGAAGCGTTTTTACGGTTGACTGGAGGGGAACGACATGAAGCCATGCAATCAGTTGGGCATGCGTCTGCGAGCTATTAGAGAAGCCTACCAGCACCGGATGGATGATCTGGCTGTAGAGCTTGGGTGCTCGAAAAATACGCTGGCTAATACCGAGCTGGGCAAGGTTAAGGCGAGTGCAGACTTCCTTATACGGTTCGCTTCCTTTTACGAGGAAAGTATTGACTTTATTGTTTTTTCCTCAGATGCAGAATTTGAAGCAGAGATGGACAGGTATCGGGCGATCGAATTTGATGAACATGGTATTCCAGTGGTTCCAGTAGCGGGGTGATCACATGACGAACGACGAGAAAATCGCATTGTACAACGAGCTGGGTAAGAAGATTGACCAGCTACACGCTGAACGGAAATGGGCAGAACGAAACGCTTTCGCTGCCCAATTCCGGGCAATCTATAAAGAAATTGATTGGGGATTTCGACAAGGCGACCGGGTGATGATTCCAGAAGGAAAGCGGAAGGTGCCTGCAAAGATTACGAAGCATCAGGAAGACAATTACTATCACGTCTATAAAGATGCAGGAGGGGATATCGTTTTGCCTGGTACGTTACTTTATCCGTATGTCGAGGAAGCTATAGAGCCAGAGCAGATGAGTTTATTTTGAGGGGTGAGGGCATGAGAAGAATCAAATTATTGGAGCTCTTTGGAGGAATTGGAGCACCACGCCGGGCGCTTATCAATCTAGGTGTCCCTCATAAATCAATAGATTACGTAGAAATCCAAGAGAATCGTGTGAGGGCCTATAACGCTCTTTACGATAACCGATATGAGCAAGATTCGGTAGTGGGTTGGAACTTGCAACCGGACATCCTTGTTCATGGTAGCCCATGCCAGGATAACAGCAGAGGCAATAAGCAGAGGAAAGGCTCGCAAAAAGGTTCTCGCTCCGAATTGATGCTAGAGACTTTGAAAATTATCAAGAGCATGGGTGAATGGAGGCCCCAGGTTGTTATTTGGGAAAATGTGAAGGGTGTCTTGGATAAGGATGTGATGCCAATTTTCAATGAGTATCTGCAGGAGATGATCCAGCTCGGCTATACCAATTCATTTGATGTACTGGATGCGAGAGATTTCGGTATACCTCATGCAAGGGAGCGCGTCTTCTGTATCTCAATAATTGGTGCCTCATTTGATTTTGGAAAATTGAAAAATAAGCCGATGCAACATATCAATGATTTCCTTGAATACGGACCCGATGATGATATTCCTCCTCAGTATTTAATCGATATTCCTTCCATGGTAAGCAAGATTGAGGAATTTAATCCTGTAAAGCCTACGGATAGCTATAAACGACGATTAAATGTTATCGACAGCTTTTGCTATACCATAACGGAACGGCAGGATCGGTGCCCTAACAGTGGCATTATCCGATTAAATCGTCCTCAATATCGTTACCTGACAGAGCGAGAGGTATGGCGCTTGCTAGGATTTACTGATGAGGATTTTGACAAGATGCTTGAGCAGTTTCCAACCAAGCCAGGTAAGAGAAATGCCACGCTATACGCACTGGCTGGTAACAGCATTGTTGTACAGGTATTAGAAGCAATTTTTGAAGTCATTTTGAACGAGGATTACGCAACAGATTTAGCAGCAGATGCGAAAGGGCAATTAAAGCTGATTTGTTAGGAGGGCAACATGATTATTAAATTTACCATCCCCGGAGACGTACAAGCACAGCAACGGCCAAAATTTAGCACTTATAACGGCCATGTCTCCGTCCGGGACCCGAAAGAAAGTAAGGACTATAAATCATTTGTGAGATTGGTTGCGTCTGATCATGCACCAGCTGCACTTATTACAGAGCCGATCCGGTTAACGATTGATGTGTACCGTAAGATTCCTAAATCATTTAGTAAGAAAAAGACGCAGCAGGCTATTGCCGGGGAAATACGGCCGATTACCAAGCCAGACATCGATAATCTGGCAAAGGGCATTAAGGACGGTCTCAGCAAGGTTTTATGGCATGACGATTCACAGGTGTATGAGTTGGTTGCCCGGAAGTGGTATTCGGATAATCCGAGGGCAGAGGTGACAGTTGAATGGACGAGTTAGATTATACAAGGGAAGAGGCGCTGGATCGGCAGCGCATCCTGCATCACAATCGCTGTAAGAATTGTCCATACCGTAACAGCTATCAGTACACTGATAAATGCGAGAAGTGCCCGGTCAAGGATGAATTGCTGTCTATCGGCCAGGTACTGGATGCTACGCTGCCACGGTACGAGAAAATAAGAATTTGATTGATGAGAAAGACTAATAATCATTTCGAGAATTAATTGGGGGAGTGATTTCTTTTGAAAACGGAAGCTGAAAGAATAATTGAAATGCGTGATTTTTTAATTAGAAATTTAGAACGCGAGTTAACAAAAAGCGAAATTGAATTTATTCACTGGTTTGCTTCAGCAGGAATAGAATCGTACGAAATTTTAATGGGATTATTCAAAGGATTCACCAAGCGATAGAAACAATTTCATAAGGAGAGTGGACGTATTGAATGAATTAGATGAGCTCTATGAATTAAATGTGGCTTTGTTTCAAGCGAGGAGTATCCAGAACAAATATAAAAATAACACTCGAATAAAGGGTGCTTGCCAACACTTGATCAATGAAATCGAACGTGAAAAAATCAATCAATTTGGCATAGATGCTGCAGTAAGCAAAAAGTTATTGAAATACAGTTAATTAACATTTGAAACAAATTGTGAAGTAAAAGGAGCTGAAAGAATGAGCGAAATTGAAAAGTTAATGTCAGAAGGTTGGAATATTCACATTGAATGTAAAGGAAAAGGTCGTTCTTACGAAATGACTTATGAAGCCGTAATGAAGCGTGTTGATGGTGATTTGATTGAAAACTTTTATGATAAGCACCATGCAGTCGGGGATTCGCTTGATGAATTGGCACAGAATTTAAGAAAAACAATCTAATAAACATTTCGAGAAAAATGAGTATTTAAAAGAAATTATTGAATAAAGGAGAAACAAAATGAAACCAACTAATTTTAGATTAGAATTGTCTCTATTTGGATACACATCCATTTTGGAACAATTAAAAGAACAAGATTGCGAAATCAAAAACGTGAAACACATAAATGAAATTAAGCAGTATGAAGATTTAATAACATCCATAAATTTTTCACACTTAATGGATGTGGTAACAGCTGGCGAACGTAATAAGATATTTGAACGGGTTACAAAACGGATCGCAAAGTTAATAAGCGAAAGATAATCACTAGTCCTGACGAGAATCATTTTATAAAACGGAAAGGACAGTCTAAAAATGAAAAATGAAAAGTTACTTCTTAAACAATGGGAATTAGAAGAGATACTGAACACTGGAAACGTAACGAAAGACGAAGCCGAAGCGATCACAAAAAAATTAGCTAAAATACGTACAAAACTGTATGTTGCCGATACCGGTTTTGACATGTTTTTATTGCTGTTTTTATCGGTCCTGGCTATAGGTACGGCATTAACAGTAGCAACCTTAATGTTGTAAGTTCATTTCTTAGAAAATGTTAAATAAAGGAAGTGAAGGGATGCGTAAATATAAAGTTTTCTTTTATACAAAAGAAGGTGCTATGGAAAAAGAAGAGACTAGCAGTTGGCTTGCTTTTTTGAGATTAAGATTAACTACTAAATGGTATGCCTATCATATTAGTCGCTAAACAACATTGCGAGAAAATTGTTGAGTAGAAAGGTGTTGTGAAATGGAATATTGGGATAAGCACAGAACGATGATCGCACGAATAAAAGGCGGAGAAGGTATTGATTTGTTTGGCAATAAATATATCAATTTCAATGTTGCACATCGCAACAACACTAAAATGCGACGTTTAACGCTTTTTATTTTTAACTAAATGAGAATTATGCGTAGTAAAAAAAGCCGTGGCGCATTGGCTACGGCTCCCTACCTTTTATACTGACTCTGCAAATTCAGTATAACATAAGGAGGGCACTTATGTCGGGCACAGATAAAGTTATCGCGCAATTAAATTTCGGTGAGGATGGCGTATATATTGTAAAAAATGGTATAATGAAACCAATAAGTGGTCCACCTAGTGGCTACGGGAAAACGGTCATCAGTTGGGAGGCGAACAAGCCTACACGGGCCGAACATCAATATAGCGAAAAATTGTAATTAAATATTAGTCT
>DEQA01000123.1:376-4674 GCA_002359075.1 Planococcaceae bacterium UBA3378 | reverse complement strand
TCCTTTTTATACGGCGTGCCGCATTTTTCGCAGTCTTTATTCGGTAAGTCAAAGCCGGACGCGACGGAACCATCTGCAATGAATTCAGAATGCTTACAGCTTGGACAAACGTAATGCGGCGGCAGCGGGTTAACCTCGGTGATTTCCATAAATGTCGCAACAAGCGAGGACCCAACCGACCCCCGGGACCCTACCAGGTAGCCGTCTGCCAAAGATTTTTTCACGAGCTTTGCTGAAATCAAATAGATTACGCCGAACCCGTGCCCTAAAATCGATTTTAGCTCTTTTTCAATGCGGGCTTGTACGATTTCCGGCAGCTCTTCACCATAGATACGGTGAGCCATTTCATACGTAAGATTCGTTACTTCATCATCAGAGCCTTCAATTTTCGGTGTATACAGATCGTCTTTAATCGGCTTTACATCACCAATCATATCAGCCACCTTCTGCGTATTGGACACGACAATTTCTTTCGCAAGATCAGGTCCTAAAAACTCGAATTCCTTCAGCATTTCATCCGTTGTACGGAAATGGACCTTTGGAAGAGGGTTCCGGTTCAGCGGATTGGCACCACCCATCGAGCCGATTAAAATTTGGCGGAATTTATGATCCATTTCGTCCAAATAGTGCACATTTCCTGTCGCACAAACAGGTATATCCAGCTTTTTCCCGAGCTTGACAAGGCGTCGGATAATATCTTCTAAATTCCATTCATCATGTACGACTCCTCCATCGATTAATGGGGAGTATACCGGTTTTGGATGCACTTCAATGTAATCATAAAAGCGTGCTACCTTCTCTGCTTCTTCCGGTGTTTTGTTCATCATTACTTCAAACAATTCGCCATTCGAGCAACCCGAGCCGACAAGCAGTCCCTGGCGCAGCTTTTTCAAATCCGAGCGTCGTATACGGGGCACACGGTAAAATGTCTCGGTATGAGCGATCGAAACAAGCTTGAACAGATTTTTCAGCCCGGCATTGTCCACCGCTAAAATCGTACAGTGACTCGGCCGACCTTGTTTATAGCCATCAGCCCCGCCAACGCGGTCATTAAAATCATCATGATACACAATGCCCAGTTCGGTCGCCTGCTTCATCAGATGAAGGAGCAGCTCACCGGTAGCCTCTGTATCATAGATGGCACGGTGATGCTGGGAAAGCTCAATATTGTATTTCTTCGTTAACGCTTTCAGATTATGTGCCTTCTGGCCGGGATTGACAAGACGGGACAGCTCGACCGTATCAATCGCCGGATGCTCTACTCCTTCGATTCCTGCCTTTTTATACGCGACATATAAGAAGCCAAGGTCAAAGGAAGCATTATGGGCAACAACAATCGCATCCCCGATGAAATCATGGAATTCCGTGATGACCTGCTCAATATCGGGCTGGCCGACGAGCATATCATCTGTAATATGGGTAAGTTCAATAATTTTCGCCGTTAATTTCCGATGCGGATTGGCAAAGCGCTCGAACCGGTCGATGATTTGTCCATCACGGATTTTTACAGCGGCAAGCTCGATGATCGTATCATACACATTGGAAAAGCCGGTTGTTTCCACGTCAAACACAACATAGGTTGCATCCTCTAATGCAATATGCTGCTCCGCATAGGCAATCGGTGCACCATCATCGACCAGATTCGCTTCCATTCCATAAATGACTTTGATCCCGTTTTTCTTCCCTGCCGCGTACGCATCCGGGAACGCCTGAACGACTGCATGGTCTGTGATGGCAACAGCAGGATGTCCCCACTTCGCCGCTTGCGCCACCAGCTTATCAATAGGTGTCACAGCATCCATCTGGCTCATTGGACTATGCATATGCAGTTCTACACGCTTTTGTCCTTCCGGCGCCAGGTCTTTACGCGACTCTTTTTTGATTTCATTAATATCGCGTGCCATCATCACAAGGTCCCGAGCGAATGAATCGAACTGGATAGACCCGCGCACACGCACCCACATACCTTTTTTCAATTGTTCCATCATCGCTACATCATCGTCCCCGCGTGAGAACATTTTGATGAGCATGGAATCCGTATAGTCTGTCATCTTGAATTCGAGTAGTGCTCGTCCGCTTTTCAAAATTTTAATTTCGCTTGCAAACACAAAGCCTTCAAGAATGATGGAGCCTTCCTCTTCCACAATGGAACGAATTTCTGCCACTTCAGGATTTTTAATAACACCGCCCAATTGGAATGGACGGTCCTGCATGACGCCTGCCGGATTTTCGGCTTTTTCTTTCTCGCGGCGTTTAAAGTCTTCAAGAGCCTGTTGGGAGAATCGCTCTTCTTCCTGTCTGCGCTGCTCATAAAATGCTTCCTGCATTGCAAGCATTTCTTCACTTGGATCAACCAACTGAAAGTCCATTGGGATATGCGGAAAGCCAAGCGCTTGGAATTCTTCCGTAATCCGTTCAGCATATTTAGCCTTCAGCTGCATATGCTGGATATCCTGTTCGACGTTTGCGACAATTTTATTTCCTGTCCAAACCGGCACTTGCTTTACCAGCTGATTACGCAGCGGCGGGGACATATCATCAATCGCTTCAATAACAGCCAGCCAGTAGTCATGAACAAGCTGTTCGGTTACTTGCGGTGTGCGTGCTTGAATAGATAAGGATGCCTGGGCAATATGGGCAAATTTCTCCGCCATTCTCAGCCGCAGTAATTGATACATCTGATACGGAAGAATTTGTTCAACGGTAATGCCAAACTGCCATACTCGTTTTTTCTTATGGACAGTCATGCGGGAAAGCTCCCCACCTTCAAAAAACGACATATACACGTCATCTGTCAATTCAAGCTGTTGGAGCAGCAATTGAAAGCGCTCTTTAGCCTCTTGGGTCACAACTTTTTCCTCCTTATTATGAAAAAGAAAGGAAAGCACACATTGCATGCTTCCCTCTTTCTTTTATTAGTTAATGCTGAAGAATTCATTTAAGCGGTCAAAGACTTCTTCCTTCGCCCATTCAAATGTCTCACCTGATTGGCGGAATTTCACTTCGACCATTCCTTCTGCCGCTTTCTTTCCTACTGTTATGCGTACAGGTAAACCGATTAAATCAGCATCAGCAAACTTTACGCCTGCACGCTCTGCACGATCATCATATAACACATCGTAACGGAATGATTTTAATAAGCCGTATAGCTCATCGGCAAGCTGTACTTGCACTTCGTCCTTTGTATTCACAGGCACAAGATGAACATCATATGGCGCTAATTGTTTCGGCCAGACAAACCCTTTTTCGTCTTGGAAGTTTTCGGCAAGGGCAGCGAGGATACGGGACACGCCAATTCCATAGCAACCCATAATGAACGGCTGTGCTTTGCCGTTTTCATCCAGGAAGGTAGCGTTCATCTTTTCAGAATAGGTTGTGCCGAGCTTGAAGATATGCCCGACTTCGATTCCTTCTGCAAACTTGATAGTCCCTTGTCCGTCCGGAGATGGGTCTCCCTCTTGGATGAAACGGATGTCTTCATAGGCATTAATCGCAAAGTCGCGTTCAGGGTTTACATTCACAAAGTGGAAGCCATCTTCATTTGCACCGGCTACACCATTTCGGATTGACTTAATCGCATGGTCTGCTACTACTTTTACATTTACCGGCAATTTAACCGGGCCGATAGAACCGATCGTACAGCCAAGCAATTCTTTGATTTCTGCTTCTTCCGCTAATTCAACGGAGTCTGCTCCTAATGCATTCTTCAACTTAATATCGTTGATCTCATGATCCCCGCGTGCTAGAACGACAATTAATTCATCATCAATTTTGAATACAAGGGATTTAATGCAGTTATCCGCAGATGTATTCAGGAAATTAGATACTTCTTCGATTGTTTTTACGTCTGGTGTCGCTACTTTCTCTAATTCTTTCATAGCAGCATTGCCAGCTTTGTAATCTACTACTACTTCTGCCATTTCAATGTTTGCTGCATAATCAGAGGAATCCGAGTAAGCGATTGTATCTTCACCAATCTCAGACAGAACCATGAATTCATGCGTTCCTTTACCGCCAATGGAACCTGCGTCCGCTATAACTGCACGGAAGTTCAAGCCAAGGCGTGTGAAAATATTGGAGTACGCACGATACATATCTTCATATGTAGCATCTAAACTCTCACGTGATGCATGGAATGAATACGCATCTTTCATAATAAATTCGCGGCCACGGAGTAAACCGAAGCGCGGACGTTTTTCATCGCGGAACTTTGTTTGGATTTGATAAAGCGTTAACGGCAATTTTTTATACGATTTGATTTCATCACGTACAAGTGTCGTCACTACCTCTTCATGTGT
>DEQA01000123.1:0-238 GCA_002359075.1 Planococcaceae bacterium UBA3378 | reverse complement strand
AGTTCTTCACGGATTACTCGTTCAATTTTTGCCAATACTTTGCGTGCCAATGGTAGGTACGAATAAATACCGGATGCATTCTGGCGAATAAATCCAGCACGTAAAAGTACCTGATGCGATTTTACCTCTGCATCAGCCGGCACTTCACGAAGGGTTGGTATGAAAGTTAGACTTTGTTTCATAAAGTTGTTCCACCTTTTATATGTTATAACTTAAGCATAATCAAATTTAGCTTTGA
>DEQA01000264.1:5038-5621 GCA_002359075.1 Planococcaceae bacterium UBA3378 | reverse complement strand
AAAAAGCTAGCTGATTATCAAATAGCTTCTTATATCGAAACCGTACGTGGTGCGGGATACCGCTTTATTTTACATCCGGAGGAAATGTGATGGGGGCAGGATTGAAACTATTTATAACGGAACACTTGTCTTATGTTATTTTTCAGGTGTTTGTTGTATTGTTCATTTTAATGCTGTATTGGCTGGAAGGCTTCCGCAATTTTGAGACAGCTCTCTATTCGATTGTGATGAGCATTGTACTGATTGCTTCCTTTCTTACGATACGATATATGCTGAGAAGACGCTATTTGAAAAAAATTGTCGAGCTGCCGAAGCGGATGGAGGATGCGCTTCAGAAAAATGCCAAAACAATGGAGTATTATCATACGGAAGAATATATTCATGAGCTGTATCGATTGTACCAATATGAAGTGCAGTCCCTTTATGCCAAGCAGGCAAGGCAGTATAAGTTTACAAATCAATGGATCCATCAGATGAAGACGCCTGTAGCTGTATTGGACCTGCTTCTGCAGGAGGATGAACTTGATAAGCGCAGTGTCCAAGAAGAAGTGGAACGATTAAAGCGGGGGCTTGAAATGGTCCT
>DEQA01000264.1:0-4844 GCA_002359075.1 Planococcaceae bacterium UBA3378 | reverse complement strand
ATCATGCAATTTATTACAAATGCTGTGAAATATACATTTGAAGAAAATAAGAAGATTTTTGTGGAGGCGATCACACAGGCAGATGGCGTTGTGCTTTGCGTAACGGATCAAGGAATCGGTATTCCGAAGTCGGATCTTTCACGTGTGACGAAACCGTTTTTCACAGGGGAGAATGGCCGTAAAACAGGAGAATCAACAGGTATGGGCCTTTATATTGCACAGGAAATCTGTACAAAATTAGGCCATGAACTTCAGTTTGAATCTGAAGTCGGTGTCGGCACAACCGTTAAAATAATTTTCCATCACTAGGGGGAGTAAAGTGGAGATTGTACAGATTGGGGATTGGAAGTTACGCGTTGATGTCCCGGAAACAAAGGCGTTTTATGCACGGATGGATATTCAAAATGACAGATTACCTTGGCTGAATTATATAGAATTAGGCAGCTTTATAGAGCTGGAGGTCCAGGCATTTTTCGATCTGTTTGGGATTGATCTATTGAAGCCAAGCCAGCTGTCCTGCCATCCGGTTGAGGGCGGCTCAAACATGATGTATACAGGGAGCTATCATCTGTACGGAGAGTGCCTGCAGGGAGAGATGGACGGCTGGGATCTGGTCGTCGGGAATTACTGTTTTTCACTAACAGCGGAGATGGAAGCAATGCCCGGGGAGGCAAGCGGAAATATGACGGAAATCAGTTTTGAGGTAGTACTTCCATGGATGCTTGAACTACCGATTACATCTACGTAAAGGAGATACTATGTCGATTTTAAACATCAATGAAGTAACAAAAGTATATGAAGGAAAAGTGACAACAAGAGCCTTGAACCAACTGAGCTTCGACGTGGAGAAGGGTGAATTTTTAGCTGTTATGGGACCATCAGGCAGCGGCAAGACAACATTGCTGAATTTGATCTCCATGATCGATACACCTACTACAGGAGATATTATTTTTAACGGGATGCGCCCGCAAACTCTTAATAGTACGGAACTGGCTTATTTCCGCAGACGTGAGCTGGGGTTCATTTTTCAGGATTTTAATTTGCTGCCGATGCTCACGGTGGAAGAGAATATTATCCTTCCGTTGACGCTCGATGAGAAGCCTGTAGCAATGATGGAGGAGCGGATGGAAGCGTTGGTGGATAAACTCGGCCTGCAAAATATACTGGAAAAACGGCCGAATGAAATTTCAGGGGGACAGGCCCAGCGTACAGCGATCGCCCGCGCCCTCATTCACGAACCGTCCCTTATACTGGCGGATGAGCCGACCGGGAACCTGGATTCCAATGCCTCGCGTGAGGTACTCGAGCTATTATCGAAAATGAATAAGGAAAAAAACGCGACAATTATTATGGTCACGCATGATCCGATCGCTGCAAGCTATTGTGATCGTGTGCTCTTCATAAAAGACGGGGAATTTTTTAATGAAGTGTATAGAGATGATCGAAGACAGGCCTTTTTCCAGCGTATTTTAAATGTACTTAGTTTATTAGGAGGACAAGTTGGTGACTTTTCGTCAATTCGCTTACCGTAATGTCTTTCGCAATTTCCGTAATTATGCGGCCTTTTTCATGGCCAGCTTTTTTTGCGTCTTTGTATTTTTCCTTTATTCCATGCTTATGTTCCATCCGGAAAGAGAGCATGGGTTTATTGGGGATGTCTCGATCGTCGGGATGGTGATTGCGGAGACCATTCTCGTATTGTTTTCCTGGTTTTTCATTTTCTATTCGGTCAAAGCCTTTTTAGAGGCCCGCTCCAAGGAATTTGCTATTCTCCTGCATTTAGGGATGGAACGGCGGCAGCTCGGCAAGCTTGTCTTTTTAGAAACGATGATTATCGGGCTGCTATCCAGTGTGAGCGGCATCCTGTTCGGATTTGCCTTTTCGAAGTTTTTCTTTATGATTATCCGTGAAATTTTAGGGCTGGACGATTTACCGCTGTATGTTTCATGGGCCCCGTTCCTATTGACATTTTCCGTTTTCATGGGGGCATTTGTCATTATAGCGATTGGCAGTGTCGCCTATACACCTGCTACAAATCTCAACAGCCTGTTAAGGGGGCGTTCTGTGGATGCTTCACACCGCTATTCCAAGCCCCGTGCTGTTTTAGGGATTGTTTTAATTGTAGTCGGTTATATACTGGCGCTTATTACAACAAAGACAACCTTGTTTACTTTTACATTACTCATTCCTATTTTTGTTGCATTCGGTACCTTTTATTTTTTTACGGATTCGGTTTTTTTGCTGTTGGATTTACTAAAGCGCCAAAAAGCCTTCTATTGGCATAAAGCACGTATGCTGTCGGTTGCCGAGCAAATTTATACGATGCGTCAAAATGCCAAAATGTTTTTTGTCGTGACAATCGTTTCGATGCTGGCACTGCTTTGTGTCGTCCTGCTTGCTGCGCTTTCTTCCTACACGGCCCAGTATGATAAATTGAATCCGCTGGGCATTGTTTATAAAGGACATGTCGATAATCCGTATGAGGCGGAGCATGTGTTAAGCATTATATCGGAGCTTGAAGAGCAAGGATTTTCCTATCATATCACGCGGTTTGAAGTGATTAAACAGACCTCTTTGGCAACATCCAATGAAGTGGAGGTATTCAGGGAAACGGATATAAACCGGATGCTGTTTTCCTATGGTCTGCCGCTCGTAAGGATGAATCCGGGAGAAGGAATGTTCATTCCTTATTCAGATGAATCCATCAAAAACTTGAAGGACGTTACTGTAGAAACCGTGCTGGTGGAGAATAATGTACCGATTACGATTGACCGTGTATATCCGGAAATTATTTTCCCGACATCTATTATTAGCCGCAACTCCATCATTATTAGTGATGAGGATTTTGCACGCCTGGTCAATCCGTTAGCCGTCGAAGGGGAAACGCCTGCTTACCATTTGTTTGCCTTTGATATTCCACATTGGATCGAAGCGAAGGATATCGGTCTTTCCATTCAGCATATTGTATCGCATGAATATGTGACAAGCTCTGTTTATTCCCTGCCTTTTTACTTTGAAAATACAGGGTTAAATTATTCCTATGTATTGGCTACGTATTCGCTGTTTACGATTGTCGGTGTACTTGTTGTCGTTGTGTTCCTGCTGGCGGCGGGCAGCTTTATATACTTTAAGCTATATGCCAATCTAGAACGGGAGCGACAGCAATTTATCGTACTAAAGCGGATGGGTTTGACAGATTTAGAGCAGAAACGCTTGATTACAAGGCATCTTGCCCCGCAGTTTTTCCTGCCGTGGGGAGTAGCTTTGCTTCATAGCACCTTTGCCTTTTTCGCCCTTCAATCGGTATTGAAGGATATTGTTAATCTCATTATTGTCAAGGAGATCATCGTTGCTTTTTGCTTGTTTGCTATTGTGCAAATTGTCTACTTTTATTTGATCAGATGGCGTTATATCGCTCATCTTAAAGATTGAATAATGCGGATGAAGCAGAAAAAATTACTGTTTTTTAACAGAAAATTTGAATAAAATACAAATCGACTATTGTTTTATCAATATATCTATTTTATAATATTAGGAAAATGAATGGAAATTCATTTGCGCACAAAGGGGATGGATGTATTGAATTTAGTTGAACAAATACGGCAACAAGCTTTCGAACAGCCAGAAAAGACTGCGTACTATTTTAAGGGGGAAAAAACGAGCTATGCTGAGTTAGAGCATACGGTAGGATGTTTTGCGGCAGCACTGCAGGATATGGGCGTGCAAAAGGGGGACCATGTAGCATTACTGCTTGGCAATACGCCTCACTTTATCATTTCTTTATATGCAACAATGAAAATCGGAGCGACTGCCATTCCGATTAATCCGATCTATACACCGGATGAAATTTCCTACATCATACAAAATGGTGATGTAAAAGTGGTAGTGGCACTCGACATGCTATTGCCGCTTGTGGAAGTGGGGCTGAAGGTATTTACGCATGTGGAGAAATACATCATTTGTGAAACAACACCGGATATTGGGGAGAAGTATGCTGTGTTAAGTGATGAGGTGAAGGAAAAGGCAAAGCTGTTCACGCATGTATTAGCGGGCGCGTCCAAAACAGTGGAGCCGGTTGCAGTACATAAGGATGATACAGCCGTTATTTTATATACATCCGGAACAACAGGTCATCCTAAAGGAGCGATGCTGACACATGGCAACCTTTATTCCAATGCAAGGGATGTAGGGGATTATCTGCAAATGTCCGGGGAAGACCGGGTGATCACGACATTGCCTGTATTCCATGTATTTGCGCTCACGGTAGTGGTGAATGCACCGCTGATGAAGGGGGCTACGATTTTATTGGAACCCCGATTCAGTCCAAGTGAAATTTTTAAAGTAGCAGAGGAATACAAAGCAACTGTCTTTGCCGGCGTGCCGACGATGTTTAACTTCCTTTATCAGTTTGAGGGGGGCGATCCAAAGGCATTTGCCCATCTCCGCCTGGCGATTTCGGGCGGGGCATCTTTACCGGTAGCGTTGCTTCATAATTTCGAAAAGAAATTCAATGTACGGGTTTCGGAAGGCTTCGGTTTGTCGGAAGCATCTCCGGTAACATGCTTCAACCCGTTGGATCGGGACCGGAAAGCGGGATCAATCGGACAATCCATCATGAATGTGGAAAACAAGGTAGTAGATATAAACGGTGAAGAAGTACCGGTCGGGGAAGTAGGGGAACTCATTGTCCGCGGGCCGAACGTAATGAAGGGCTATTATAAAATGCCGGAAGAAACAGCTATGGCTATTCGGGATGGATGGCTCTACACAGGAGACCTTGCGAGAAAAGACGAGGAAGGCTACTTTTATATCGTTGACCGTAAAAAAGATATGATTATTGTAGG
>DEQA01000316.1 GCA_002359075.1 Planococcaceae bacterium UBA3378 | reverse complement strand
GCACATAAAAACAGCCCTAAATATGCCGCCGTATTCAAATAAATTGCATAGGCTGTATTCATAAATTGCGAGATAGCCAACAAAGAGACCGAGATAATGCCAAATGTAATGCCGACCATCAGCAAAACAAATTGAGAGAACAACTGCGTCACAAAACCGGCGTTTGCCCTGTCTGAAAAGATATCATGGTGCAGAATAATCCTTCCGCCCTCTATCTTCTTAATGAGCTGGTCAATCCGGCGGGGGATTTTTCTTATATTTGGAAGCATAATTGACAGTTCTTCCTCAATATATTCCTTTGTGCCGGCCGGATCCTTAAACGGCTGTTTTAAGCTTCTTTTTATATAACTTTTTGAAAATGCCTTTGTTTCCTTAAAAATATCAAATTCAGGATAAATGATCTGTAACGTGCCGTCTAATGTCACAACCGCACGCAAGGCCACACTGACCGAAGGATAAAGCCGTAACCCATATTCACGTATAATGGAAAAGACGGAATAAATGAGTTCATCCGTTGGTATATGGTCAACATAGGAGATTCTTAACAAGACATGGCTGATTGCCTGCTCTATTTCGTCCCGCTCTACATCATCCGCATTTTCTACCAGTAAAAGAATCCCATCAAATAGAAGGCTTTCATCGCCCTGTTGGATTCCTCCTAAAAATAACTTTAACCCTTCCTGTTGGGCAGCAGATAATCTGCCGACAGCCCCGAAATCAAGCAGTACGGGCTTGCCTGTATTGTGCTCTATATAAATGTTTCCTGGATGCGGATCAGAATGATAGATTCCCGAAATAAGAACCTGCTCTAAAAAGACATAGAGCAAATTTTGGGCAAACTGATAGCAATCAATCTGCAGCTCCTCAAAAATCTCCTTTGCACAGCCGACAGATGAGCCTTCTACATATTCCATCACCAGCAAGTTCGATGTAGTGTATGTAGTATAGACTTTCGGAATTTTCACCGATGCAGAGGACTTTTCCATAATATTTGACAGTTGGATCATATTGCGTGCTTCAATTTCAAAATCAATTTCTTCCTGAAGAGAAGCAGCAAAGCCAAGTGCCAATTCTCTAAATCCGAGACTTTCAGCCCATGTTGATTTACTTGATACCAATGTGGCAAACTCTACTAAAATATCCAAGTCATCTCTCATGACTTCCCGCATATCCGGGCGCAGCAATTTAACGACCACTTGTTCATTCGTCTCGCGCAAAACAGCCCTATGGACCTGTCCTATGGACGCAGCTGCCAGCGGTTTCTTTTCAAAGTAACTGAACACCTGCTCGACAGGCGCTTTTAGATTTTCCTTTAATACTTGGTCGACCTGCTGGTTAGATAAAGGGGGAACATTTTGCTGAAGCTTTTCTAGCTCCTCAATAAAGATAGGTGAAAAAAGCTCTTTTCTTGTGGAGAGTACCTGACCAAATTTGACAAAGATTCCACCGGACTGCTCTAGTGTCAGCCTGAGCGCAAGGGCAAGCTCCCGCTCATCTTCCCGGTACTTTACGTACTTCATCGTGCGCGTGATTCCATTTGTCATCGCGACCTTTAAAACAAGACGCAGGCGCTTTTGCTTCCTCCAGTGACCAAGCAGCCGCTTATAAATATTCTTTTTTCCCCTCACCCGACTGCCATTTTCATTTATTGCAATAGGATCAAACAGCTCAAAAAATAAGTATAATAGCATGGAAATGAGCAGCATACTGCCAAACCATAGAAGGGTGGCAATATTCAATACATTCTCTACAAGTCCTTCTCCGGCCATAGAACTGTTTCTCAAAAAAGTATACCAAAAGACAAACGTTGTAAAACAAACACTTATTACTACCGATAAAATGCGTTTTAATAAGTTAACATTCGAACCGATTAGCCGACCGCTGATAAAGAAAATCAGGACGGACGCAAGCAACATTTGAAATACCATTTGCCATCCGCTCATTCACTCACATCCTTTTAACGAAATGATAATAAAAGCTTTATATCCACATTCCCTTTCAGCGCCTTACTAATCATGCATGTTTCCTCTGCTTTATGGGCGAGCCGTACAGCAATCCGTTCGTTTGGCTCCGTATGTTCTGCAAGCTTTATCGAAAGGTTGTGGATGATCTGTTCATATGTAAAGACGCCGTTTGTGACATCAACAATCCCCTCTGATGTCATGGAAAGTGCTGCTTGAATACCGGAGCGTTCTAACATGGCCGCAAGTGAAATGATATAGCATGTTGCTGCAGCCCCCAAAAGCATTTCGTCCGGATTTGTGCCAATACCAGGCCCGTCCATTTCCGGCGGAATAGATATTGCTGTGCGCAATCGCTCTGCCTGTAATGTGCCTGAATCATTCCTCCCGCCTTCCCAGTTCGTCTGCAATGTAAATGTATGTTGTGTCATAATGGCCTCCTCTAGTACTCTTTTCAAATAATTTCTATTATCATAATAAATCCACGGAAAAAGAAGCACAAATGAAAGTCCCTAGTAGATCTCTTTTCCTTTTTACATTGCATATTGTTCT
>DEQA01000338.1:6023-6187 GCA_002359075.1 Planococcaceae bacterium UBA3378 | reverse complement strand
GCTACTACCGAAGGGTTAATTAAAGAAATACAGCTGGACAGGCTGAATGGATTAATCGGTAAAACGATCATTCATCCAACCCATATCAATGTAGTAAATGCCATGCATGTAGTCACGCACGAAGAATATTTAGACGCGCTCGATGTGATGGGGAATCAGCATGG
>DEQA01000338.1:1309-5944 GCA_002359075.1 Planococcaceae bacterium UBA3378 | reverse complement strand
CGTGCAGAGGTATATGGCGTATTCCATCCACAGCGCCAATTTGACGACTTACTATAGGAGGCGGTTCATATGTACTCAGTATTGGAAAAATTATATGTAAATACAACGATCCGGGAAAATCCGTACCATTTTGACCGTGCAGTGCTCTTTGATGTAGCGGCACGTATCAACAAAAAACGCCCCTTTTTATTCGTCAGTAAAGTACTAGGAAAGCATTTAGCCGTACAGCCGCAGATTCCGCTTCTTACAGGGGCACTTTTGGCCATGCGCTTTGCAGAGGTGACACTCCAGCAGAAGCATCCGTATACGGAGAAAGCTGTGCACGCCATTAAAACAAAAGAAAACCTAGAGGTGTTGGAACAAATTTGGCAGCAGCCGGTTGCCCTTCCTAAAAAGCACCTGATTATCGGCTTTGCGGAAACAGCGACAGCATTAGGGCATGCTTTTTTTCGGGCATGCGATGATCAGGCGTCCTATATCCACACAACCCGTGAAGAAATTTGCGGCATGGAGCCGATGATCCGATTTGAAGAGGAACATTCCCATGCTACAAGCCACCGGATGTATACGGAAAATGAAAACCTATTTATGGAGCACGAGCATATTATTTTAGTAGATGACGAGATTTCTACCGGAAAAACGAATTTGAATATTATTGAGCAATTGAAGAAGGCTTATCCCCATCTTACCCATTTTACGGTCATCTCCATTTTGGATTGGCGTAATGACAGTCAGCGCGCCGCGTACGCAGAACAGGCTGAACGGCTTGATATTACATTGGATGCAGTATCACTGATGGCCGGTGATATGAAGGTGGAAGGAGCTGTGGAAGGACAGGAGGAGCCTGTAAAAAAGAATGCCCAACCAATAGCCGTTGAGCAGGTAGAAGAAACACTGCCATCTATTTTTTCCTATCGTTCCTTTAGTGAGGACGGCTCGATCTGTAGAGAACCTTATTACGCAGGGACAGGGCGCTTTGGCATAACGAAAGAGGAAGAACGCCGCATTGAGCAGGAGGTTAAAGACTTGAGTGCTCAGATTAGATCAAAGCGCACAGGAGGCGAAACGCTTGTTATCGGCACCGGTGAATGCATGTATATACCGATGCGGATTGCTTCTTGCCTCGGTGAAGACGTTTATTTCCAATCTACAACCCGCAGCCCGATTTATTCGCACGAGGACACATTAATTTATAATAAGTTCCAATTTGAAAGCCCGGAAAATGCCGGTGTGACAAACTATTTATATAACATTCCCGAAGGACGCTATAAGGAGATTGTCCTTGTCCTGGAGCGTGTAGCCAGTCAGGAAGGACTTGAGGAGCTCCTTGCCTCCCTAAGTACGGTTGACGCACAGCAGATTACAGTAGTAAAGCTGGCAAAAAGTATACCTTTACCTAATATGAGGACGAGCTATAGCAAGGAAGATGTAACATTCCTGCTGCGGGATATCAGCCATATCAACATAGAAAAAAACACGGAAGAGCGGGAACGGTTAATCCAGCAAGGCACCCATTATGCGGAAATGCTGCCGGTCGAGTTTCAGCCAAATGAACAATATATGAAGCTTTATTACGAAACGCTTCATCATTATGCGGCCCGTATTGCAACAGCTGTCGGAATTGTTGCAGAAAAAATCATCGCAGACAAACGGCTTGAAGATGTTATACTGGTGAGCCTTGCACGTGCCGGTACACCGGTTGGCATTCTTATTAAACGCTATTATGAATATAAATATAAAACAGATGTACCGCACTACTCTGTTTCCATTATCCGTGACCGCGGGATAGACGAGACGGCCCTTCTGTATATAATGGAACATCATGCAGGCGTCATTCAGTTTATTGATGGATGGACGGGAAAAGGAGCCATCACCAAGGAACTGGCAAAATCCTGTGAAGCTTTTAATAGAAAGTATCGTAGACATCTCGATGCGACACTTGCTGTATTGGCGGACCCGGGTCATTGTGCCGGCATTTACGGGACAAGAGATGACTTTTTAATTCCTTCCGCCTGTCTGAATTCCACTGTTTCCGGACTTGTAAGCCGGACAATCCTGAATGCGGAGTTTTTGGAGGAGGGGGATTTCCACGGGGCAAAGTTTTATGAGGATTTGATCGATGTAGATGTATCAAACGATTATATCGAGGAAATTGTCTCGCACTTCGCCGCAACCGAGCAGGATGTGTGTGCGGCACTTGTAGCAGCTTCAGATGAACCGCCATCATGGAAAGGGCTGGATTCGGTCGAGAACATCAAAAAAGATTTTGCTATTACAAATAGTAATTATATTAAACCGGGTGTTGGGGAAACGACAAGGGTGCTGCTGCGGCGTGTTCCGTGGAAAATCCTTGTCAACCCGGATTTTGATCAGGATTTGCAGCATATCTATTTATTGGCCGAAGAACGCGGTGTACCTGTGGAAACTTATAAAAATATGAATTATTCGTGCTGCGGCATCATTAAGGAGATGGAGAAATGAACGTATTCACGACGGATTTAGACAGAACCTTTATCTTCTCGGAGCGTACAGTAAACAGGCTCGCAGAAGAGCTGGTATGTATCGAACAATGGGAAGGAAGGGATCTTTCCTTTGTGTCCAAAGCACTGCTTGATTATGTACTGAATATTGAGGAAGATACACTTATTATTCCAGTTACAACAAGGGCGCTGCGGCAGTATGAACGCATCACATTATTCACCGATTCATATAAACCTTCCTATGCCATTGCGGCAAATGGGGGGGTTGTCATGAAAAATGGTATACGTGATCAACAATGGGATGAAATATTGAAGATCCGGCTGCAGGAAAGCGCTTCTTTCAAGGACATGGCCCGGATGTTTGAGAAGCAGTGGCAGCATAAGATGTTCCGCCGCATTACCGATGCGGACGAGCTATTTTATGTGCTGATGCTTGTGGAAGAGAATATAGACAAAGCATGGCTGGCAGAGCTTCAGGAGGAGATGCGGAAGGTTGGCTGGAACAGCTACGTGAACGGCCGGAAGTTTTATGTCCTGCCGAAGACACTGACAAAGGAGCATGCCGTCGAATATGTGTTGGAGGATATTCCTTATAAAACGCATTATGCAGCGGGAGATTCCATCATGGATTTAGGGATGCTGGAAATGGCGGATATAGCTTTTACGCCGATGCATGGTGAGCTTTATAAACAGCAGGGAGATACCCTAAAGGCAACCGTTGTATATGAAGAAGGCGTGCGTTTTACTGAAATGATTATTGGGGAAATCTGCGGCAAGGCAATGGTGAAATAGCGCTGTTATTCATGAACGAAAAATAGGGAACGATAGATTTTTTGATTGATAGTAATTACCTGGACAATCGTGATGACGGCCGCAAAAGGGAAGAATGTACTTTACGAATAGGGGTGGAGAAATGGTAAACTTAAACAAAATTGAACTAACGAAAAAAGGTCAATCAGTCAATCTCGAAAAGAAAAACGCGAAAATCGGTCAAATTAATGTCAATTTAAACTGGAATCAGCAGGTTCAAAAACCGAGCGGGGGCTTTTTATCTTCATTATTCGGCGGTAAAAATAACGGGATTGATCTTGATTTAGGCTGTTTATTTGAGCTGAAGAACGGGGACAAGGGCTGTGTGCAGGCACTGGGAAACTCCTTTGGAAACTATCAAAACTGGCCGTATATCGAGCTGGACGGGGATGATCGTACAGGTTCGGTCAGCAACGGGGAAAACCTTCGCATTAACGGCGACTTTCTAAAGGAAATCAAGCGCATCGTTATCTTCACGTTTATCTACCAAGGGGTGACAAACTGGGCACAGGCGGATGGTGTAGTCACGCTTTCCTATGAAGGCGGGCAGGATATTGTCGTGAGGCTTGATGAGCACCGCTCCGACCGGAGAATGTGCGCCATTGCGATGATTGAAAATGTAAATGACGAGACGTTTAAGGTAGAGCGGCTTGTGGAATATTTTAACGGCCATGAAAACCTGGACCGGGCATATGGCTGGGGGATGAACTGGACACCGGGAAGAAAATAGCGGCAAAAGAAAAGGTTCGAGCATGTAGTCGCTCGAACCTTTTGCTTCCTCTAAAGCCCAAAAGAATGTTTATTCTACAAGAGGCAGCTTCTTCTTTTAAAATAATATATGAGCAATCACCGCAACGATTGGAATAGAGATGATCGTACGAATAAGGAAAATAACAAATAGATCCCATAGCTTGATTGGAAGCTTTGTTCCTAAAATTAATCCGCCGACTTCTGACATGTAGATTAATTGCGTAACAGAAACCGTAGCGATGAAGAAACGTGTTAAATCTGATTCGATGCCAGAGCCTAAAATAGAAGGCAAAAGCATATCGGCAAAGCCGACAATCATCGTTTGGGCCGCTTCGCCGGCTTCAGGAATTTGCAGAAGCGCTAAAATCGGCTCAAACGGCATACCTAAAATTTCAAAGAAACGTGTAAATTCAGCAAGTACTAATGCAATCGTACCAAAAGCCATAATAACAGGCGTTACAGCAAACCACATTTCCAATACATTTTTGAAACCGCCGCTAAGGACTTTTGCCAGGTTTTTATTGGATTCGGCTTTTGATAAAGCATTATGCAAGCCGTATGTAAAGCTATTAAAATGATCCGGTACATCCTCAAA
>DEQA01000338.1:0-1142 GCA_002359075.1 Planococcaceae bacterium UBA3378 | reverse complement strand
CAATACAACTAGACAGAAGGTGATGGATACGACCGAGAACGTAGTGGCAATAACAGCTGCCTCACGTCCTGTATAGTATTTATCCTCGTATTGCTTTGCTGTTAATAATACACCGATTGTCCCGTCTCCTACCCATGATGCCAAACAGTCAATTGCTGCGCGGCCGGGAATTTTAAAGACCGGACGCATAATTTTCACCATCATAGAACCGAAGAATTCCAGTAGACCAAAGTCCGTCAATAATGGCAGCAATAGTCCGGCGAATAAGAACAGTGTAAACATTAATGTGACTAAACCGCCGTCCGGTGTAATTAATACCCCGGCTGTATCGTCGGAAATAAAGCTCTCAGGTCCTACCTGGAATAAATACATTCCTGCAAAAATGACAGCCAAAATACGCATAATTGTCCAGAACCAGTGAACGCGGAATAAAGCATCAAGGAATGTGCGAGGGCCTTTCTGCGGAATAATATGCATTATGACAGAACCAATTGCCGCGATAATAAATACGCCGAAGGCAAACCAGTGAATAATAGGGGTAACTTTTCCTCCAAGCCAATTTGCCAATATAGCGATTGGTACTTTTAATCCATCGTCCGTTGCAATAGGCGTAATGAATAGGAAGACACCAACGACTGATAGTACAAGGAAAAGAAACCACGTATAAGCCGAAAATTTCTTCATGTATAGTAACCTCTTTATCTTTTAATTTGAATATTTATACACTATATATTTTTTATATGCAATTGTCTACTATTTTTCGTAAAGACGAACTATTCAGATATTAAAAATGAATAGTATTTGTATACATTGTTAGAAAAACCTGAAATAATGCAGCGAAAAGAGGAATAATAAAGGTTTCATAACAGAGTTGCTATAAGGAGAAAAGCGTTTCTGAAAAATGAAATAAATGTATAAAAAAACATAGCTATGTATATAGAAAAAGCGGGCATTTTAATGCCCGCTCAACAAATTAGTTATAAAGATGCACTGTTAATAGATTGATCAATATCATCTTCGTGCTGTATGAGATAGAATCTTTCAACATTCAGCCAGCTTTCACTCATTGGCTGTCCTTCTTCTACACGTTTTGTCGTTTCTGCCATCATCCAGGCGGTTTGTGACGCATGAGCCTGCAGCGC
>DEQA01000035.1:4282-6501 GCA_002359075.1 Planococcaceae bacterium UBA3378 | reverse complement strand
AAAACTCATGAATGTTTTTATTAGTCATGGTTAAAAGCCGTACTATTGTTTCACCCTCTTCGTACATTGAGAATGGCCAGGTTTTCAGATATTCCCTCGTCATCTTAATTATGTCTGTTCTTCCGCAAAAGCTGTTTTTTGAGAAGGCTGATAAATCGTATAAATAATGGCCGCAAAAATCAACAGGATACCGAACATCTGGAGCAGGGTAGGGCGGAATGACAGCAGTGCGACATCGAGCAGTATTGCCACCACCGGATCGACAAATACGAGTACCGAGACGACAACCGTTGATAGATTACGGATGCTGTCAAAAAATAAATAATAAACAAAACCGGTATGAATAAGACCTGTCCCGGCAATATAGAGCCAATTAGACGTTGTCAGCCCGTGGAAAACACTAAAGTCACAGAATGGTCCCAGCATCAAAATGCCGACTGTTGTCTGGATGAAGGTCAGGGCATAGGACGACAATCCGGTAATTGTTTTGCTCGTAAACATCGTCAGCGCATAACAGACGGCTGAAAGAATTGCCCATATAAAACCGGAACCGACGAAATCCTCTAACGTTGTAAAGTTATTGATGCCTACAATAAAAATACTGCCGATAAAACAAACAACTGTTGCGAAGATTGCACCAATCGTCATTTTTTCTGCTAACAGAACGGCTCCTAAAATAAGTACAAAGATGGGAGCCAGATTGTAAATGGATATGGCGATTGAAATAGACATTTCTTCAAATGCCTTAAAAAGAAATACCCAATTTAGTACGATGAAAACGCCGCAAAGTAATGTTCTGCCAATCTCGCCTACTTCCCACTTCTCTGTTTTATGTCCTCCTGTAGCAAGCCACATGCCTCCTAGAAAAAGTGTCGCACAAATGCAACGGACAAATACGAGTTCCACTGCAGGTATACCTGTATGTATCGTAAAAAAACCGATGGAGCCGAATATGGCCATTGAAACGGTTAATTTAATCATTGCTGCTATATTCACTGTAACATCCTCCTGTCACTATCAATATAGCAAATATAACAGTAGTTTGAATATATATTTCGAATAATAAGATAATATGCTGCCTGAAATGAAAAAAGCTGACGATTTACGCCAGCTTTATTTTTCTTTTGCCAAATCAATCGTACGCGTCAGCAATCCATCCAATGCCTTGGCATTCAACTCGTCGAGCACAAGCTTTCCTTCGTCAGTAACTTTCTCATGAGCAGTAGAAACCATTACACGTGGCTGCGGCGCAAGCATTACATTCAGCAGCGAGAGAATTTCCGCCAAATGCAATTGAGCGGAAAGTGTACCTGACATGCCTGGTGTCGCACCTATAATCATTCCGATTTTCCCGCTTAAGGAATTTGGATGGCCGTCATAAGAACGGGATGCCCAATCAATCGCATTTTTTAGGACCCCGGGAATAGACCCGTTGTAATTAGGTGTGGCGAATAGAACAATATCTGCATTTGCCACTTGCTCTTTAAAGGAGAGGACACGATCGGGAGGCGATGCTTCCAAATCTTCATTAAATAATGGCAGTTCATTAATAGATGCTGTTTCAAACGTAATATAATCCGGACATTTTTCTTTCACAAGATCGATCAGCTTTCCGTTGTATGAGCCTTTGCGCAGGCTGCCGTTGATTGCTCCAATTTTCATGGGATTACCTTCTTTTTATTAGATTTTTGCTCTCCGTATTGCTGAATAACGCATTCCTCTAGAATATTTCAAAAATCTTTTGCTATACTGTTGTTTTTTCCATGAAGGCACGGGCTTAAACATAATAGTGGGAAACATCTACTTGCCCATGTAAATATAATTGAGCGTTTATTGGCTCTTATTACACGATTCCAGACATGAATTGCGTGAATTAAACCTTCTTACCTAATATAATTTCTTTTATAACTTTGTTTTCATATATTTTTAGAAAATGACACAACCAGTAGGTTTACCCAGTCTGTCTTAAAAGTGCTTGCCAGACAAGGCGCGCCGACGAGCGAAGACACGAATAGAACCTAAGCTCATGAGCGAATCACCTTTTATTTGCGACGAAAGCGAAGCGCCAGGAGCAGGCGAGTGAGGCAAGAAACGATGGATGAAAGCGATTGTTAACAGGCTGAGGCGTCCATTTGCTAATGGACGCCTAAATATTACCCGCGTGTCTGGCCTTCGCCGAACACATAATATTTTGTGGAAGTTAAAGCGGGAAGACCCAT
>DEQA01000035.1:0-4165 GCA_002359075.1 Planococcaceae bacterium UBA3378 | reverse complement strand
GAATTTAAAAACATCTCTGCATTTTTGCTGTTCTCGGTAATAATGGCTTCTGAATGGTTTGTGCCAAATCTATTTATATGAAAAATTGCTTCCTCTACAGAATCTACTATCTTTACACTAAGTGTTAAGTCAAGGAATTCCTCAGCGTAATGGTCTTCGTCTGCTTGCAGTGCAGCGGGTAATACGCTACATATTTTGTCATCGCCGTATATTTTAATACCGGTATCCGAAAGCATGGCTAGCAGCTGTTCTCCTTTTGCTTCGAAAAATTCTTTATGAATCAGCAGACTTTCCGCAGCATTGCAGACGGAAGGGCGCTGCGTTTTGGCGTTTAATACAATTTTTGCTGCCATATCATAATTTGCGGACGCATCAATGAATATATGACAGTTACCGGCACCTGTTTCAAGCACCGGGACACTTGCTTCGCGCACGACTAAATCAATCAGCTTTTTGCCCCCGCGTGGTATGAGGACGTCTAAATATTCATTTAGGTTAAACAATGTTTTCGCCGTTTCACGGGACGTATCTTCAATAAGCAATACAGCATCCTCCGGGAATGCAGCTTTTTCTAACGCTCGGTGAATGGAAGCAACGAGCGCGATATTAGAAAATCTGGCAGAAGAGGAGCCGCGCAGCAGTACAGCATTGCCCGTCTTTAAGGAGAGGGTTGCCGCATCAACCGTCACATTAGGACGTGCTTCATAAATCATCCCGATCACTCCAAGAGGGACCCGCTTTTTCAAAATGTGAAGGCCGTTTTCCTTTGTAATATCCTCCAGCACTTCACCTACTGGATCAGACAGTTCTACAAGCAGGCGGATAGCTTCACTCATAGCGCCAATCCGCTCTTCATTTAGCATAATCCGGTCAAGCGTAGCAATGGACAGTCCGGATTCCTTTCCATCTTGTAAATCCTTTTGATTTTCGGCAATAATGTAGCTTTGATCTATAACTAATTGCTCGGCAATAGCTAATAATGCTGCATTCTTTTCCGCTGTTGTCTTCGTGTTCATCACAAAACTTGCAGCTTTTGCCCGCTTTCCTTTTTCCATTACTTCATTTTCAATCATTGTACTCATAACAGCCTCCTTATACTTTTACCCAGTTATTGCGGTGAATGACGACTTCTACCGGGCAATCGGATTCACCGGTCCGTTTACCCATAGCTTTTTCAAGCGATTCACTGGAATAGAGTGTTTCTCCACGGCCAATTAACATATGACGATCGTATACTTCCACTACATCTCCCTTTTCAAAATGTCCTTCAAATGCGTATATACCGGCAGGAAGCAGGGACTTGCCACCAGTCGTTATTGCCTTCACGGCACCATCATCGATAAATAGTTTCCCGCTTACCTCTGTAAGAGTCAGCCATTGCTTGTTCATAGGCAGAATCGAGCCGGATACGCTTTCGAAATAGGTACCATCACCGCGGCCTTCTAAAATGTTCGTAAGCTTATTTTCACCTGTCCCGTTCCCGATAAATACCTTTACTCCGGCATTCATCGAATAGCGGGCAGCAACGAGCTTTGACTGCATCCCGCCAGTACCTACTTTGGAGCCTGCTCCACTTGCAAAGCCAAGCATTTCATCCGTTATTTCCTCGATACGGTCAATGCGTTTTGCCTCTGGATTTTTCAGCGGATTTGCATTATATAAGCCATTGACATCTGTCAAAATAATGAGGTGATCTGCATGTACGAGTCCACTTACAAGCGCTGATAGCATATCATTGTCACCGAAAGTCAGCTCTGTGACGGATACGGTATCGTTTTCATTAATGATCGGAAGAATGGAGCGCTCCAGCAATTCCGCAAATGTCGCGTATGCATTTTTATATCGTTTTTTCTCACTGAAATCGTGACGTGTTAATAATATTTGGGCAGGTATAATGCCGTACTCACTGAAAGCCTCTGTATACCGCCCGATCAACAGGCTCTGTCCTACAGCAGCAGCAGCCTGTTTCCCTTTAATCGTAACCGGCCGTGAGGAGTAGCCAAGCATCCGAAAGCCTGCAGCAATAGCTCCAGATGAAACGAGCAGGATATCATGTCCCTGCTGCTTTAATTTAGCGATTGCCTGGATATGATCCATAAATTTCTGCTGGTCAATTTCTCCCTTTGCATTTGTCAGCGAGCTGCTTCCAATTTTGATAACAATTCGTTTTCGTTCCATACAATTCTACCTCCATCTATGTGAAGACCTTGAAATGGCGGGGTTAGGTCTAATTAAGGTTTTAAAAATATAAAAAAGCCCTTCTTCGCCTATTGAATAGGACGAAAAAGGGCTTCCGTGGTACCACCTAAATTGAATGCAGCTGCATTCCACTTATCTCATAACGCTGAGTCGGCGCCTGGTTTTGCCAGGAGCGTGAACGAAGCAGGTTCAGCGTCTTTTGCATACACGCACCTTTCAGCCTATGGGTGTCGCTCTCTATTGCAGCCAAGTGTCGCTTACTAGTCTTCACTATGCTTTTATATATTTGAGTATAAGAATGCACGACAATACCTCTTTTGTCAACTCAGTTTTTAAAAAAAATTAGGTTAAAACTAATGAAATAGAAAGAAAACAAGAAAATAGTGCAGTTCCATTATCGAAATATAAACGGAAAGGGCAGTTTTAAAGATTTTCTTGAAAAAATGCATTTTGAAGGGAGGAAAAAACTTTTGTATGGTTGGTTTACCTAGGAATAAACCGGATCATGCATGTTCCCGAAGGATCATTATATGGAGTTTGAAGAGCTTGTTGAGGAAATGAAACCGATGATCGAAAAGATTCTTTATAACTGCGGTATTTATAAAAATCGGGATGAATATAGACAAATTGCCTTAATTGCTTTATGGAAGGCATATACAAGCTATGATAAGAGTAAGTATAATTTTAAAGCGTATCTTTATAATCAAATGCGGTACGATGTGATTGATGCACTTCGCTATTATGTCAAAAGGGAAGAGGTGTTTATTCCGACAGCAGATGAAACACTTTATTTTCATCTCGAAAATACGAGGGAATTCCTTACTTCCAACATAATGTTAGAAAACATGTTTAAACATATAACACATGAGGAAAAACAATTATTGCATGCTATTTATGTTGAACGAAAATCAAATGAAGAGCTTGCAAAAGAAATTGGTATTTCTATAGAAGCAATACGGAAAAGGAAATATCGGTTACGCAATAAGCTGAAGGAGTTGGGTAATAAAGACTAATAAATATTGCTGTTTTAGAAAAAGGTAATGGCTTTTGTGATTTTCAATTAAACTATATGGGTATATATTAATATATAAGGCATGAAATATTTCGGGTTCATTTTTTTGCTGGGGGAGGGGTTTACATGCAACAAAGTATCGAATATTTAAATAAGCTTGACCAACTGGAAGAACTGGTACAGCAGCGGAATCAATTAGAATCCGTCAAAGAAAATGATAAAAAAATTTCTACTGTGGAGGAGCATATTCAGTTAATGCTAACTGAGATCCGAAAATTGGAATTAATCATAATGGGTGTCAATTAAACAAGGCTGATTCGCCGTGAGGAACGTGCGAATCAGCCTTTTTCATAAGCGTTACTACTACTCGCTATTATGTATAGTAGCTGTTTTTCATTCTTCGGCCCAGCAAGATGGCGGAGGTTTCAACGGGAAGAACATGTATAATACATTTTTTTAGTCCGTTTTGGCTCCCTTATAAACGGTTTGAATATAGCTTTCTCTTTCCTCCTCTGTTTGCTGTACATGATTAAGCAGCAGCACACCCAGGACGTATTGATCGTTTTCATCCTCCACTAAAAATTGAAGATTAACAGGCTCAGTTGTTGTCTTTACAGGACATTCTCCTTTAAATTCCACTACCTTTTGTCTTTTTTGTGTTTCGAAATAAACCCATTCGCTTTTACTGCAATAGCTATTAAAAGCTTCTTCGGCCGTCATATTACTATTCTCAACTAAAATTTGATCTTTTATCATCTCAATATAGTTGTTTTCCGTTATCTCATCCTTTGGCCCATAATAGTAATAGAAAACAGCGATAATCAATATAGGAATAATCCACAAAATCGTTCTTTTTGTAGGTTTCATCATACTTCCCCCTTACCTTTGCGTATTTATTATAGCATCTTAATAGAATTGATATCTATATATGTTTAAAAATGGTTTATCACCGTA
>DEQA01000204.1:4892-6452 GCA_002359075.1 Planococcaceae bacterium UBA3378 | reverse complement strand
GCTATTTGGTGTAATCGTCTACCTGCTGACAAATTACCGTGCCCTGCAGACAGCAGGCGCCTTAACGTTTTGGATTGTGCTGCCGGTTGTATTAGCACCGATGGCAGTCTATACTACCTATTCAATTGTTAAACGTATGAAGGCAGGGGTGCTGTAAAGCGCAGCTTAGCCCATGTTTTTAAATAAAGAAGCGTATCCGGTACTGGTCGGATACGCTTTATTTTTGTTCAGTTATCGTGACAGGACACGATCTGCTTGTCTAACTAGAGAGCATCTTATAAAAAAGCTTTTTTTAGGTGTCATCCTTAGTAAAGATAGTCAAAGAACAGGCGGGCGAGATAGTCTTCCGTCACTTCTTTATAGGCAGCAAGAAAATGATCTGTCTCCGGGTCTTTTGCTGCCTGGGCCATTTCCTCTGCATATTTTTGGCGTTCGGCCGCCCATTTAGTATGGTTCTTTTGCAGGGCAGCGAAATCCTTCTCATTTAATGTGCGTTCAATTGTAGTAAGCATGCCTGCAACAGACTGGTCAAGCAGTTCCTTCGTTTTGTGCTGGCGCTCTATGTCCGTAAGAGAAGGATCAAAATCAATATCAATCGCCTGCTCAATCGGCTGAATGATATAGCTGTTGTAAATGTCATGCTGTCCGGCTGAAAGCTTATCTGCATCCATTTCTGCAAGCCTGTACGCAAAAAGGCCAGCGTATTTCTCGCGTACTTCTTGTATAGCCGCCGCCTTTTCCGTGTCAGCCTCCCTGTCTGTCGCTTCTCTTACGATTCCCATCAGAAAAAAGCCTGTTTTCTTGTCAACGACAAATTGTATACGCTGATCGTCTTTATCACAGAAAATATAGGCGTCCTCAATTCTCGCGGAAACAGTATCGAACGGTCCTTCCTTGAGGAAGACGGCTTCATACCCGTGTTCTATTAAAAAGGTTTCCACATCCTCCTTGGAAAGAGAGAGAGCCTTTTCCTCCTTTTGATAACCGCTTAGAATAAACCGGTCATTTTGTTTGATAAAGCTTGTCGTTTGTTTCACGGCAGTCCCGTCTTCTTTGCTAGCGGCAATGATTTGCTCGATTGTAAAAGAATCAGGCGAATTTTCTGTTACATGAACATCGAAAGTATAGACCGGCAGCTCGGGAAATGCCGGTTTCCCCGCTTCTTTCAAAGCCTGTTCGAACATCTCCTCTGTCATAAAGGGTATGAGGCGCTCATGCTTTTCCTCCCATGATGCCTGCTCTCCGATATCACCGTATGCCTGCCAGCACTCTTTAATAACAGCCAGTGCGGTTTCTTTCGCTTTTTCCTCTGAAATGCCGGAATGTCCGGAAACTGCTGCGTTTTCACTCTTTTCTGTACCGCATGCCAAAAGCGTGAGCAGACAGAAAGCGAGGAACCATTTTTTCATCAGTAAACCTCCAGTCGTCATCATACTTGGAAGAATTGGGTATTGGCGTATGAACAGGGAGCCGGGTAAAGTTGATCGGTGCGGCCGGTCACTGTGCATGCCCATTTTGCTGGTAGTATAGTATATGTTTAGTGACACTATTTCTTATGCA
>DEQA01000204.1:0-4777 GCA_002359075.1 Planococcaceae bacterium UBA3378 | reverse complement strand
CTTGGCAGCATGATAAGGGAAGTACGGATCACGCAGCAGCTCGCGGCCGATGAAAATAAGGTCTGCCTGTTCCTTCTGCAGTATCTCTTCTGCCTCTGCCCCTGTTGTAATGAGGCCGACAGCACCAGTAGGGATACCGGCGGAACGGACTGTTTCAGAGAATGGTACCTGATACAGCGGTTTAACATCAATATGGGCAGGTACAACACCGCCTGAGGAGACATCGATAAAATCTACATCCTGAGACTTCATCCAAGCCGCATATTGGATGTAATCTTCCGGTGTATTGCCGCCTTCTGTATATTCATGGGCGGAAATACGAACCAATAAGGGACCATCCCAGATAGAACGGATGCCGTCAATGACTTCGCGAAGAATACGGTATCTGTTTTCCGGACTGCCGCCGTACTCATCTTCGCGTGTATTTGTCAGCGGCGATAAAAATTCATTAATCAGGTAACCGTGAGCTGCATGGATTTCCAGAACATCAAATCCGACATTGATCGCACGCTGTGCACTGGCAACAAATGCTTCTACGATTTCTTTGATCTGTTCTTTCGTCAGCTCAAGCGGCATTTTATACGTTTCATTGTACCGGATGGAAGAAGGAGCATAGATCGGTCCTTCTACGGTTGACTTACGTCCTGCATGGGCAAGCTGAATGCCGGCTTTCCCGTCGAATGCATGGATTTGGTCGACAATCTGCTTTAAGCCTTCCAGCTGTTCGTCCCGCCAAATACCTAAATCATTTTCTGAAATACGTCCCTCTGGCAGCACAGCTGTCGCCTCCAGGATGACAAGCCCAACCTGCCCCATTGCGCGGGAAACATAATGGACAACATGAAACGGCTGGACAAATCCGAATTCGTTTGCACTATACATACACATCGGTGACATGACAATGCGGTTTTTCAGCTCGATATTGCGTAATTTATATGGTTCGAATAATTTGACCATAGTGAAACCCTCCTTCAATTAATACCAACCGGGCATCATTGCACCGGGTTTGGCTTCTTCTAAAGATCTTTTGCCAATTGCATGCTCTGTCTTTTTCCCATTTATCCTTATACCCGCTGAAAAGTAACTTCAAGCCGCAAACATCTACAGACGTACGGACTTTAAAAGAGATTAAACGCCCTTTGCCAGTTCGCGGGAGCGCTGTTCTGCACTTTTAATGCAGGCATTAATTGTTTCGTTAAAATGGTGATCCTCCAAGGCACGAATGCCGGCTTCTGTCGTACCCCCTGGACTTGTTACTTGGCGGCGGAGAACATCCGGCTCCTCGGCAACGGATTGAAGCATCGAAGCAGAGCCTGCCAGCGTCTGGATCATGAGCTGCCGGACAACTTCTTTTGGCAGGCCGATTTCTGTTCCTGCTTTCTCAAATGCTTCGATTAAATAGTAAATATAAGCAGGGCCGCTGCCGGAAAGGGCAGTGACGGCATGCAGTTTATCCTCTTCCACTTCCACCACTAGCCCAATGGCAGACAGCAGCTGTATATAAATGGCCTTTTGCTGCGGAGATACCTGCTTATTGAAGGCAATTCCGCTTGCACTCATGCCAATTGTAGCAGAAGTGTTTGGCATGACGCGCGCAATCGGCCTCGCATAGAGACCCTTTTCAATCGTTTCAATCGAAATACCGGCAAGCACCGATAAAATAGCTGTATGATCACCGATATATGGTGCAATGCTTTGCATGGCAGCTGCTGCATCCTTTGGCTTGACTGCCAAAATGAGCAGGTCTGCATCCGCTGTATCTGCCAGCTTCTCCAGCACTTGCACACCGTACTTGTCTTGTAAATATGCCAGACGCGTATAGTCTGAGCGGTTCGTTACATAAATACTGTTTGCCTGGACGCATTCTTTCTTGATCCATCCGCTAATGATCGCTTCTGCCATAGACCCGGCTCCAATAAATACAATTTTCTTCATGAAAAACGCCTCCTTTTTTTCTGAATTTTTCCTATATAAACGATTAACTGAGGTATTCCTTATTTCTGGATTTTTCTTAATAAAAAAAAGCGCTCCCGTCCTTCTCGTAAGGACGAAAACGCTTGTTTCCGCGGTACCACCTTTGTTCACATTCCGTGCAACTTTATCCCTTATAACGCCAGGATCGCGGCCATGTTGCCATGACAGTTCGGAAGTAGGTTCAATTGTTGAAGCGGGTGATGTCACTTTCAGCAAATGCGACACTCTCTAGTACACCATTCAATAATTTACTTGGCTTCGTCATCACTTCTGTTTATGAATTATGTGAAAATTATATAAATGTAATGACAAAGTGTCAACCTAAAGCGTGACGAATGAAAGAAAAAGAGGTAAAATATGTGAATAGTTATTCATTTTTTGAAATAATAAAGGGGATGTTGTAATGCAGCTACATAAAATAATCTTGCCAACACCATATGCGGTAGGGGATGTGAACGCGTTTTTATTGAAAGGGGATGCATTGACATTGTTTGATGCCGGTCCGAAAACGCAGGAAGCCTATGAAGCCCTTCAGTGGGGAATCCGGTCGGCAGGATATGATATGAAGGACGTGGAACAGGTCGTCCTGACGCACCATCATCCCGATCATGTAGGGTGGGTGGATGCCTTTCCTGAGGCTGAAATTCTAGGTCATCAGTATGTAGATCACTGGATGCGCCAGGAACCTGACTTTTTACAATATAGAAATGATTTTTATGTAGGAGAACTTGTCAAGCAAGGTGTACCGCAAGGATATATTGACCGTGTCGTAGAAGTCCGCGGGGAGATAGAGCTGTTCGGTACACGTCCGCTGACAGGCTTTCTTGCTGAGGGGGATGAAGTGCCTGGGCATCCGGGACTGCTTGTATATGAAACACCGGGACATGCACAAAGTCATCTGATTTTTCTGGAGGATGCCACACGCGAGTGTATCGGCGGGGATTTACTATTAGAGCGGGTTTCTTCCAATCCGCTTGTCGAACCGCCTGTTTCCCTAGAAGGGGAAAGACCTCGTTCACTTTTACAATATAATGCATCATTGAAAAAACTGCGGGACTTACATGTTTCCAAGCTTTATACAGGTCATGGCGGTGAAATAGTGGATGCAGGCGGCCTTGTCGAAGAGCGTTTAGCTAAACAGCAAGCCCGGGCAATGAAAGTACGTGATATGTTAACAGAGCCAAAGACGGTATTTGAAGTGACAAAGGAGCTTTTTGCAAAAATCTATCAAGCACAGCTTGGATTGACGCTTTCTGAAACATTAGGGCAGCTTGATTATTTAGTAGAAGAGGGTCTTGCTGTGGTGAAGGAAGAGAACGGCGTAAATTGGTATGTAAAAGCATAGCATACGGAATCCCTTTCTTACTTGGTGAGACAAGCGGAAAGAAGTCATGTAAAATTATGAACATTAAAATGCACATTGCTACTATTTTCTTGTAGCAATGTGCATTTTTTAGAATGAATTAGAGAGTAGTTATTTCCTCAGTTTCTTCCTCTGCAGGAGCCTCAAGCGTAATAGTCCAGCCGAACGGATCCTCCTGTGTACCTGTTTGAATACCTGTTAATGTATCATAAAGCATTTGAGTAAGAGAGCCGATCTCCCCGTTATTGACAATGATTTTCTGATCTTCCCATAAAAATTCGCCAATCGGAGAAATAACAGCAGCCGTCCCGGTACCAAACGCTTCTTGCAGCTTGCCGGCTTTATATGCCTCCACCAGCTCGTCAATGGAGATACGCCGCTCTTCTGTTGGAATCCCTTCCTTGCGCAGTACGTGTAAAATAGAATCACGCGTGACACCCGGTAAAATACTGCCGTTTAAGGCAGGTGTAACAGCAACACCATCGATGACAAAGAAGATGTTCATACTTCCGACTTCTTCGATATATTTCTGTTCCTTCCCATCCAGCCATAAAGTTTGCGAATAGCCTAAAGCCATTGCTTCCTGCTGGCCCTTTAATGAACTTGCATAGTTCCCGCCTGTTTTTGCTTCTCCTGTGCCGCCTTTTACAGCCCGCACATATTCCTGTTCTACTAATATCTTCACCGGATTCATCCCTTCTTTATAATAGGAACCAACCGGCGACATAATAATAATGAATTGATAATTTTTTGATGGTGCAACACCTAAATACTGCTCTGTTGCGATGATAAATGGCCGAATATACAAAGAAGTGCCTGGTGCTTCAGGAACCCATTCACGGTCTAGGGAGACGAGAAGCTTTAACCCTTCCAGTGCAAGCTCTTCATCGATCGGCGGAATGCTCATACGGGCGCTTGATTTATTAAGCCGACTAATATTTTTCTCGGGTCTGAAAAGCACTACATCTTTTGCCGGCGTTTTATAGGCTTTAAGCCCTTCAAAAACGGTCTGTCCATAGTGAAACACCATAGATGATGGTTCTAGCGTGATCGGCTGGTACGGGATAATGCGAGGATCATGCCAGCCCCGGTCTTCTGTGTAATCTAAAACAAACATGTGATCTGTGAACACACGGCCGAACTCTAACGTATCTGGATCTGGCTTTTCTTTCCGGACTAATGTAAGCTGCTGACGTATTTCAAATTTTGTCATAATTCTCCCCCTCAAAAACAATGTACTAGTATAGTATACAATAAACTCATTATTCGCAATTATTTAACTTTTAAAGCTGTAGTATAAAAGAGAATAAGAGAAGGAATTGCCATGCTGATGTCGTATTTCCTGTATTTTTTGGTCTATGATGTTTATCACCTAGAGGAAATCGAAATAGTATGGTTTTAAAGTGTAATTATAGTATATCACATGTGTTGATTAGCCAA
>DEQA01000217.1 GCA_002359075.1 Planococcaceae bacterium UBA3378 | reverse complement strand
AATGTTTCTAACAGGAATGCTCCATATAAAAAACATGAAGAATACCCTATGGTCGGTCCTTCATGTCTTTACATATATTAAGCTATTTTAGAATATGAGGGTTCATCAACGGAGCGATAGTTATTCTTCACCATGGCAATATGCTGTAAGTAACTCGCACTCGCCACCTCAAACAAATGTTGCTGCGCCCTGCTCTCAAGCTGGCGTCCAGCAAGTAACGATCCATGTAAGACGTTACGCTCCGTAAACCTATCGATAAAATGCTCAGATGCTTTTACATTTTCACTCCCTGTAAAATCAGCTGCCTGCTCAATCTGTTTCCTCTCTATTAATAACTGCGGCGCAAGCAGATCCTCTATGTCCCTTTCCTCTTGCCCTGCTTTCTGCAAATCCCTCTCTGTCTTTCCGGAAAGCAGGTTTTCCAATGCCTCAAGCAGCGGATTTTTCGTTGCCTGATATTGTGCATTTTTGCGATAGGCCTGACCCATTTCACGCCTTTGGAAAACCCGTTTACGGTTCTCAACCTCTGTTTCTATGCTCTTTAACAATTGCGGCAGCTTCATTTTCTCCCACCTTCCCTTCCTTATTTTCATTTATTCTATTTATCGGCATTTTCCCCTTAATTATATGCCCTTTCATTCCAAATAATCCCTATTGACCAGACTGTAAAACAACAGGACTACTTTTCTCCTTTTCCTTTATAGAAAACGATAGAACAAAAGACCTTCTCGAATCATCATGATTTGATCTTCCTTCTTTCTTTACTTTCCCATTTTAAAATTGCTTATAATAAAAGGGTACAGCCGTTTATCAACATGATACGATTTTCAAGAGAAAGGGGTTAAATGGCATTGACTAAGGAAGAAGCAAGACAGCAGTTGAAATATGCCCAGCAGCATCTGGCAAATGAGCGGACCTACCTGGCCTGGATACGAACAGCTATCTCCATCGTCGGTGTAGGCTTCCTGGCAACCAGTCTCCATTTCACAATAGGCAATATACGTGATCCGCTAATCGACATGCTATCCGTACTTGTAGGAATCTTTGCCTGTTTGTTTGGATTTCTCATCATCATTACTGCAACTAGAAATTACAAAAAAAAGCGCCAATATATTATAGAAGAGACATTCTATTCTTCCGACCGGCATATTACACTGATTTCCATGATGCTTGGTATTATGATTCTCCTTATCCTACTTTATTTCTTCCTGCTTTTTTAAGTTTACTGTAGAGATTCATTCATATAATTCAGCTTTCCATACGAGCATGGCCAGCCATGTTCGTATTTTTAAATTGTCTGATCATAATAGAGTATCCTGCTGCTCCATATCCTACATTTAAATGTATATACCTCTTATTTCTTCATACCTTTTTCACATAGTGGAAAAAAAACAATCTTTTTCTTTGCAAACGTAAAATTATTTTTGTAGAATAATCAACATGATTAAAATAAACTACTCAAATTAAACTATTTTAATTACACTTAATGTGAGGCTGAAATAGTATGAAAGGATTTAGCAGATGAAATTTACACAGTTTCTAAAAAGCAAAGGTGCCCTCGCCTCTATTTTTATGGGGATTTTTTATGCAGTATGTATGCTCGGTATTTTCTTGCCGGGTTATACGGCGATTCCCGGAAATATCGACCGGTTACCGATTGCTATTATTAATGAGGATAAGGGAGAGTACGGAGGCCAAATTGCAGAGAGCTTAGCTGAACAGCTGCCATTTAAAGAGATAGAAAAAGATGTTTCCAATAAAGAAGCGCTTAAGCAGTTAGAGAAAAATGATTTGGCATTGGTCGTGCATATTCCCGCAACATTTTCTGCTGATCTACAGAATGGTGATGTATCATCAAGCATTGATTTTACAATGAATGAGGCGACAGCTACTGTTGTTTCGTCTTCCATGGCGCAAATCGTTTCACAAATCAATGAACAGCTAAGCGCACAATTTTCTCAGCAAACGGCCCAGGGCATATTGATGAACTTCAATGTTCCCGAAGAGCAGGCGAAGACGATGTCCGAGATGATTGAAAACACATATATGCCCCATGTCGTGACCATTAATGAACTCCCTGATGGTATGCACAATAATATGCTTCCCATGTTTCTGACAATGGCTTTATATGTAGGGGCTATGATTGCAGCCATGCAGTTAGTGGGCGCATTTAAAGCTAACCGTGGGAAAGCGAGTAAAACACGTTTATTCATTTACATGCAATTGACAGCCGTATTAATCGGCGCTGTTGCCGGTTTGGCCTCAACAGGCGCAGCATTCGGCATTAATGATCTAGCCGCAGAAAAGTTCCTGCCAATATGGGGGCAGCAAATCTTAAACTACTGGGTTAGCTTCAACTTCACTGCCATGTTTGTTCTCTTTATCGGCGAGGCTGGAATGATCGTCAACATTCCTATATTATTAGTCCAAACAATCGCAAATGGCGCAACGCTGACACGCGATATGATGTATGCTCCTTATGAATGGGTCAGCCATATTACACCGATGTATTACTCCGTACAAGCATATTTTGCGAATATTTTCGGCAGTGCGAGCGCGAATCCTTACATTTTCGGACTGGCTACTGTCGGCATAGCTGCCATGCTGATCAATATCCTGATCGTCTGGCTGTTCCATAAACCGCTGCCTGTAAAGGTTGCTGCTTCGACGGTGAATTCTGCTGAAGTACAAGCATAATTTTGCTACAATGGGAGTATTACTTGCCAAAGGAGCGTAAAATATGGCAATTCAAATTTTTATTTTGAGCAAGCTGATGGAGGAAAATACGTACCCTTACAAACTAAAAAAACAAATTTCGGCATTGCAGCCTTATGATGCAGTGAACGGGCTGACAGAAAGTAAGCTGTACTATCATTTCGAATCATTGGCAAAGCAGGGGTTTATTGAGGTAAAGGAGATTATTAAAGAAGAACACCGCCCCGACAAGCAAGTATTCGCTATTACGGATAAGGGCCGAGAAATATTACCGAAGAAAATATATAAACTCTTTGAAAATGCGGAAACGATTGGAGATATGGTAATTGGGCTGGCTAATATAAAGTATATAGACCGTGACAAAGCCATTACCTTGATCGAAAAAAATTTGGACTCGCAGAAACAGAAACGAGACTATGTATTACAGCTTGATAACCAATTTATACAGGAACCTCATAAAAAAGTATTGGCAGACTTTCTAGGTGATTATTCCCTGTATAGACTCGATGGATCTATCCTGTTTTTAGAAAGATTGCTTGAGCATATTCGAAAAGAGGAAATTTAAATTAGAAGGCGGTTACATTCAGAACAGCTTCTATTACACTATAATGACTGAAAGGATCTATAGATGATTTCATTTTTTCTAACAGCAAACAGACTATTAAAGGCTTTGATCAAGGCGATTAAGCAACCTATATTCAAATCGCTGATTTTCACACTCTTTCTCATTATTTTATCGGGAACGCTATTTTACTCGAAAGTTGAGGGCTGGTCGTATATAGATGCGGTTTATTTTGCTGTGGTCAGTCTTATCCCCAGCAGTTTAGAAACCGGGCTGTCCCCTATTACCACTATCGGAAAAATTTTTACGATGATGTATCTGGTGGTGGGCGTTGGCGTGATGATCGGTTTGATTGGTATTATTGGGAAAGCGGTACTGGATGTAGAATTTACCCTCCCTGCAAAAAAGAATAAAAATTAGTAAGATGCCTGTTCCTTATCATGGTCAGCAGGCTCCTTACAGCCGGTTTTTATCCGGCTAATAGAAAAGAAAGGGATGCCCGGAAAGTAAAAACTTTCAGGACATCCCCTTTCTCATATTACCTTAAGAAATATTTCCTCTGCAGTGATCGTAAAGGGTCCGTCTCAACATATCTAGACGGGCCTTTTTTATGCTTCTTCCGTGTTCTTTTTATGGTTCTTCACCAAAAGTCACGGATGACAAATTATATGATGACGAGTTGATTGAAGCGGCGGCTGGCGACTCCTTGGGGAATAGCACGGCCCGAGGTAAGCGTCCAGCCAAAATGGAAATCAACTCCATGTTATGGTGATTAATCTTTTTTATTATATTTATGCGAGAAATTCGGCTCCACGATGCTAAGATTGATAGCTCGGCAATGTGACGGTAATTGTGGTCCCTTGTTCCTCAATACTCTCCACCCTAATATCGCCATTATGCAGATGAACAATAGACGCAGCAATGGATAGGCCCAAGCCCGTTCCCTCAATCGTTCTTGTACGGGCTGAATCTGCCCGGTAAAAGCGATCAAAAATACGTGTTTGTGCCTGCTCGGACATGCCAATGCCCGTGTCTTTAAATAAAATAATCACTTGGCCTTTCTGTTCGGCTACGGTAATATCGATTGTGCCGTTTAGCTTGTTGTATTTAATAGCATTGGATAATAGATTGTCCCATACCGTATGCAGTAATGATGGATCCCCTTTTAGTTCTACAGGGGGTAATGCATAGCTCAGCATAATCTCTTTCTCCCGGATTTGCCACCGGTAATTTTCCACAAGGGAACGGATTTGCTCACTTACATTGAATACCTTTTTTTGCAGAATCTCTTCGTTTCGATCCAATGAGGCAAGAAGCAATAGCTGCTTGGTCAATGTAGACAGCCGCTTGATTTCTCCATTAATAATACCGACATATTCCCTCTTTTCCTCTTGGCTCAAATTGTCTTTTTCAAGCAGTGATGTATATCCTTGAATATTGGCTAGAGGTGATTGGATATCGTGGGAAATGTTCGAAATAAACTCTTTTCTTGCTTCCTCTACCTTTTCCAGCTTTT
>DEQA01000313.1 GCA_002359075.1 Planococcaceae bacterium UBA3378 | reverse complement strand
AAAATCAAACGTCCGAAACTTCCTAAAAAAGTTAGAGAAGGTTTAACAATTATTGAATTAGAACAAGTTCGTTCTGCATGTACAGATATTCGTCAACGTGCATTGATTGAGCTTTTTTATAGTACAGGGTGTCGATTGGATGAGTTATGTAAATTAGATATTGATGATATTGATTGGGAACATAGCAGCGTAATCGTTCATGGTAAAGGTAATAAAGAGCGTAGGGTGTATCTTAGTGAAAAAGCAAAATATTATTTGAGAAGCTATTTGGATAGTCGTAATGATGATTGTCCGGCACTTATTGCTTCTGAACGTAAACCAATTAGACGATTGACGCATGAGGGTATTCAATATCAAATTAAGAAGATTAAAAATGCCTCAGGTATTCAAAAACCATTACATCCTCACATATTAAGACATAGCTTTGCACAATTAAGTTTAGATAATGGTATGGAACTGGCTGATCTACAAGCATTAATGGGTCATGAATCGGCTAATACTACAGTCCGTTATGCTCAAGTTTCAGAGGAAAGAAAAAGAGTGGCGTTTAATCGCTTCCATATGCAATAAAGATCATACCTTCCCCAAAAAGTGGAGAAGGTTTTTATTTTGTGAAAAGAAGGTATTATATACTAATTGTAGAACTATGTAATTATGAAAATGGAAAAGGAGTGGTGAATTGCGTAACAAATGTATCTTACCAATTGAATTCATATTTCAAGTTGATAGTTTAGAAGTAGTAGGGAATGTTGCTTTGATTTATGACAAACATGTATCCTTACCCATGACAGATGAAGATATTTTAGAAGAAGTTAAAGTTCAATATGGATATGATGCTATCAAAGTTTTGCATAAACAAAGAGAAAAAGTGTAACAAATAAGTCTTCCGCAATTGTGGAGGGCTTTTTTGTATTTTTAAAAGTAGGTGATATGTTTTGGATGTATTAACAATTCAAAAATTATTCGAGTCCGATTATGCGTGGGCTATCATTTGCATAGCTTTCGTAGGGTTCATTATTAAGAAAATTTACGAGAAAAACGAGCAGCAAGAAGTGAAAATTACAACTCTATATGAAGATAACGAGAAGAAAGCAGAAAAGCGTGAAGAACGTCTGATGGATGAGTTATCGAAGTTTACTGAATCTCAGGAGAGAATTACAGTAGCTGTCGAGGGTATTAATGATAATTTGACTGCACTAGAAGGACGTGTAGAGCGTATTGAAAAGAATAGCATGAAAGGATGATGAACTATGATGAAGAAGCTACAAGCATTAATTGAAGTACGTAAGTTAATTGCATTATCCACTATATTATTGTTCGTTGCATTGGCTTTACTTGATCGTTTAGAAGTAGCATTCATTCAAACTGTTATCATTTCAATTGTTTCCTTCTATTTCGGTAAAACTTCAGCAGTAAATGAAAAGGGGGAAATGTAATGTATAAAAACTTCATTTGTCCTGTGAAAAATGCACGAATCACATCTAATTTTGGCTACAGAACTATCTTTGGCAAGAAAGAATGGCATCAAGGAGTAGACATTGCTTCAACTGGTAAAGTCCCTATTTATGCAAGTGCTGATGGTGAAGTTTATCGTACTGGAGCATTAAGTACATATGGAAATGTTGTCATGATTAAGCATGATTTACTCGGAAAACGTATGGATACAAATTATGCTCATTTGGATTCTTATTGTGTAAAAGTAGGTCAGAAAGTTAAACAAGGTCAACAAATTGGAGTCATGGGTAATACTGGACGATCTACTGGTGTCCATCTACATTTTGAAGTACATAATGGCGCATGGAAAGCTGGTCAACCTAACGCTGTTGATCCTATGAATTATATTTCTGTTGATGATTGGAATAAGAATTTGAATACGGAGGAATTAACGATGTCTCAATATAATGAGTTAAAGAACCAAATTGAACAATTACAAAAACAATTAGAGGGTAAAGTTGATATTCCTCGTAAACGTAATGCTGGTGAATCCCATAAAGAAGCGTGGCAATGGTTAACACAACAAGCTATTACCAATGGCAATGATCCACAGGCATTTGTTACTCGTGAACAGTTCAGCAGTATGTTAAAAAGATACCATGACAAATTTGTGAAGTAGTTGAGTATTGAAATAGGGGGATGATTTTCGTCCTTCTATTTTTTTACTTAACTTTTTTATTGATGATAAGGATTACCGATGATGGTTAACCCTAGCGTTAATATCGAAGTGGTACAGGTGTGCATTTTGAACATCTGTTTTAGATGAAGGGGAAAGTTAACTATCACAAATGGTGATAGCGAAGGGTGTATACAATGCTTATACCCTTGTAGGGACATTAATACTGTTAAAGGTTCGTAATAATGTTTCAGTAATGACCAATGAAGGGTCTTGGGTAAATCTCCTATGACCAATGTAGGGTCTTGCGAATTTCTCTTACGAGTGTAAAGTTGTCCCCAATTTTGGGTAGACCTAAAGCATGTATTATATGCATGAGACAAAAAGCAACTTACCAAACTTGGGTAACTTGATGTAGAAAGTCAACTACCGAACTTGGGTAGTTGGGATGATTCGGACTAATCTTACGAGATTCAGAAATTAAATAGATGAATAAACTGGAGAAGGTGTCGAAGCCTTCTTTTTTTTGGTTAAAAGCTTGCTGATAAGTAGGGGATTAGTGTATAGTTTTGTATTAAGAAGGTAGTAGAATTTTGTTCGCATTTTTTCTTCTCCCTATAACGATTTTAATACATAACTAAACCTCTATATATCAACATTTTGCAATTCTTTTTATTGATAAACTAGACATTGTTAAATTTGATGTTTACATCTTCAAATAATTTACGGTCGCCATAGCGAAGACCTACACCACTAACTTGAATCATGGTAGTTCCTCCTTGTTTATCTACTAATTGCTTTAAACGTTTTCTGTTTATTCCACAATACTTTCCATTATAGCATGGCAAGGGAGCGAAATGAAGCAGCAGTGCTGTTTTAAATGTATTTAGACAGTTAGATTTATAATTTTTATGCCCAATTTAAAATTTTGAATCATAAAGGAGGCTTTCTTTCTCAGCTCTTGAAGATAGAACTAGTGGGCGTTTTTTATCGTTTTACAAAATTATGTATTTTAAAAGGATAATTATTTGTTTATGAAGAAGTTATGTTGGGGGAAATAAAACTTTTTTTAGATAAGGAGCAAATAATGAAAAAACTCACAACTTTCCTTTTAGTATTAGCATGTGTCATACCGACAATTATGAATATAAACGTCACTGTTAACAACCGAATCAGCATTTATAAAAGTAATAAGGATCAATAATTGACAAAGACCCAAAAAGCTAATTTCGTCGAGCGGGTCTTTTTTTAGTTATAAAGTATTGAATAATTTCAATGGAACAATTAGTTAAACAAAGTTGAGTCCCTATACCTTCATTCGAGAAAACGAAGTATTAACAGGACATAAAACTTAGTATAGATTCAACTGGACGCCTAATACTAAACCTGTTTTACAATACAGGATTAACGGAAGGAGTTTTGACGTAATGAAATTTCTTGCATTAGGCGTAATCGGGGCAGCTATTTGGGGAGTAACAAAAGGGCTGAAGAACGGATCGATTCAACAGTTCACAAAAGATATTTCAAATAAACTGAATATGGAGAACGCACAGCAAATGATGCAGCAAATGTCTCAGCCATTCCAGCAGATGGACGGGTCATCACAGCCAATACCACAGCATAATCAGCAAATAAATCAATCATCAAAGTAAATGAAATCCTCTGTAAGCAGCAGCTTTTAATGCTTTCTCTGTTGAAACCATTACCTTAGTAACATTACTACTTCTTCCCCTATAGACCTGTATTTTGGTCTATAGGGTCCTGGCTTAATAAAGAGCTTACCCACTTGTATAGGAGGAAAAGGGGAAGGCGCTTTATGGATATAGAATGGATCAATCGCGCATTTTTATTAAGGTGAGACGCAATTTTTTGACTTATCATACATAATGAAGAATACAATCAGCAACAAAAAGGCAGGGGCATTGGCAGTAGGTCCTAACCATTCTATTTTTGTCTGCCATTCCAGCCTAACAGTAAGTCAGGCAAAGACGTAAAGAAACAGTCTGCGGGATAGCAAATAAGTTTAAATTACGGCAAAACGGAAAAGGTAGTTTATATGGAGGTGATTATTTTGGCAGAAGAAAAGCGAGATAAAAATGAAATGGATGAACAATATTCGTCTAATCTAAATCCTGATGATTTAGATGTGCGTGACGAAAAAGATATGACGAAAGAACAAAAAATGAACTCACCTGAAGCAAAACAGCAAAATAATGGGGATTCCACATCCACTACTAAACAAAAATAAGAAGAATGATATTTGGAAGACTGCCACAATCTTTAGATTGTGGTTTTTTAGTGCTAAGCATATTTTTACTAGAAATATTACTTTCCAGTCTATGGCTACTCACTAAAAAAATATTATATAACTGGCGAGTAATTAAGTTGTCGTTTTTCTAAAAATGTGTTTTACTTTCTTAGAAAAGTATTATGTGAATTGAGGTTTAATATGCAACAAGTAAAACATTGGCAAGCCGCAGCAGTAATTGCGGCCATCTTCTTTGTATCACTAAACTTGCGGCCATCCATCACAAGTATTGGACCGCTTCTAAACACAATTACTCATGATTTGAACATCACCAATACACAGGTAAGCCTCCTTACTTCTATACCGGTATTTTGCATGGGGCTGTTTGCGCCGCTTGCTGTGCCCGTACTGGGAAAATTCGGCTATAAATGGGCTATCAATCTGTTAATTCTTGCGATTGGTATTTCAACTGCTGCAAGAATGTATTTTGGAAGCTATACGGCTCTTATTGTAACAAGCTTTATAGCCGGTTTTGCGATCGCTATTATCAGCCCAATGATCAATGCGTTCATTAAAGAGCACTTTGCGGGCAGAATTGAGCCTGTTATCGGTGTATACTCTTTGGCCATGGGGGCAGGTGCCTCATTAAGTGCGGGCTTTACCGGTATTTTCTTCGAGCGTTTTAGTTCCTGGCAGATTGCTCTTGGGCTATGGGGATTTCTTGCGGTACCGGCTTTCATTTTATGGACATTATCGGCTGGGCAGCAGAAAAAGCCTGCAGTAGGACAGATGGAGACGTTGGAAGCGCGTAATCCATGGAAGACAAAGCGGGCCTGGATGATTCTGCTGTTTTTCGGCCTGCAGACTTCTACATTTTTCAGCTTAACGACATGGCTTTCACCAGTTGCACAGGAGCAGGGGTTCTCTCTTGTCACTGCAGCTTCCGTCCTGACAACGATGTCCATCTTGCAAATTATCGGGAATCTCATCATCCCCGTTTTAGTTAATCGATTTCCAAATCGCATTAACTGGCTTTATGGTCTGCTTGTTATCGGTATAGCCGGCAGTGTCGTCATGCTTATTGATGCAGACTGGGCAATGTGGACGGGGGCGGTTTTATTTGGTATATCATTATCAGGTCTATTTCCAATCGGATTGTTGCTTCCGCTTGATGAAGCAAGAAATAACGAAGAGGCTAGAACGTGGAGTTCAATGGTACTGTCCGGCGGCTTTATGATGAGTGCCATCGTACCGCTGCTGATCGGTGCTGTTTATGATGGCACGGGAACACACGAAGTGACAAAGTGGATTTTCATTTCGTTGTTTTTACTGATGTTTCTCGCTGTATATATGGTCCAGGTCAATAAACGTGATGTATAATAGAAGGCAGTCCGGGAAACCGGGCTGCTTTTTTTCGAGGAAGCCTGAGCCTGGTTGGAGGAAAAAATGAAACGATTAATCATTTTATGTTTATTGCTGCTCACCGGCTGTTCGGAGGGTGGCTTTGAATCAGTGAGTCAAGTAATTCCTGAAAGCAAGCCTATAGAACAGGAAACAATGGAAGCCCATGTTAAAATCTATAGTGTCGCAGGCAGTACGGATGGTGTCGTGTTTTCAGTGGAAGACCGAGACAAATGGATTGTTACGGAGGCCTCTATTTTCCGGGACCATCCGAAAGTACTGATCGAAACAAGCGCGGGACAGCAAGTAGAGGGCGAGCTGCAGGCGTTTAATATAGAAAAAAATATTGCGATTGTACATATGCGCAATAGTGCAAAAACGGCAGCTGTTGAGCAGGAGAATCAGCAGTTTCTTGAGGACATGCTGCAATCGGAAAAGCTGACTTCCACAGATAGGTATAAGCTGCATGAAGCATTTAAAGATGTGAATGTGCCGGAAAAATACGATGTAAATGTAATAGAGGAATACGATAAACCGACATTTACTTATAATCCGGATGCCATTGAACATTTTATCTATACATTTAATACAGCGTATAATCAGTATGTAAAAAGCGGGGACTTTTCTTTCATGGATACGTATATTTTATCGGACTTATTAAAGAATGCGCTGCAAAAAGAGGAGGCGCGGCTTTTAATAGAAGATTTGAAAGTAACAGAAGTCGGACAATCAGGTTTTGAATGGTTTGTAAAAGGTGAAACCGCTTCATCCACCATTACCTATAAAGTAAATCAAGTAAAGGGCAGCTTTTATATAACATCTATTTCGATAAATAAATAATTTTACTGTAGTGATATTGACAGAAGGAGGGATTGGCTTGTTACAAAAGGCAACGGAGTTATTACAGCAATATTTTGGTTACCCGTCGTTTCGTGAGGGACAGCAGCAGGCAATTGCTTCTGTGCTGGAGGGACATGACACACTTGTTATTATGCCAACCGGGGGAGGGAAATCCCTGTGCTATCAAGTGCCGGCTCTTACATTGCCCGGAACGACGCTTGTTATTTCACCGCTTATTTCGCTTATGAAAGATCAGGTCGATATGCTTCAGGCAAGCGGGATTCAAGCTGCTTATATTAATAGTTCCCTGAGCTATGAGGAAGCGGAAGCTGTATTATACAAGGCAAGAATGGGTGAACTGAAATTGCTGTATATTGCACCGGAGCGACTGGAGAATGAGACGTTCTGCATGACACTTGCCCATCTGCAGGTGCCGCTTATTGCTATTGATGAAGCGCACTGTATTTCCCAATGGGGCCACGATTTTCGGCCAAGCTACCGCATTGTCAATCGAATCAAGGATCTCTGGACAGTCTCACCAACTATTGTGGCGCTGACGGCAACTGCTACGCCTCATGTGAGACAAGATATATGCAGTTTGCTGGATATTTCAGAGGAGCATACATTCATCACCGGTTTTAGCCGGCCGAATTTAACTTTTTCCGTACTGCGCGGAGAAAATCGTGATCAATATATTATGAATTTCGTAGGAAATAATAAGCAGGATGCCGGCATTATTTATTGTGCGACGCGTAAAGCAGTAGAGCATATATACACATTACTGCAAAAAAAGGGCATAAAGGTTGGAAAGTACCACGGCGGACTTGGGGATGAAGAGAGAACACAGATGCAGCAAAATTTCCTGGAAGATGAACTGGTCGTGATGGTCGCAACGAACGCTTTTGGAATGGGCATCAACAAGACGAATGTCCGCTATGTTATTCATTATCAGATGCCGCGGAATATGGAGAGCTATTATCAGGAGGCTGGCCGGGCCGGTCGTGACGGGCTGCCGAGTGACTGTATCTTGCTGTATTCTTCAAGTGATGAGCAAACACAGCGGTTTTTAATAGACCAGGCACAGGACCGCTCACGGATTCCATTAGAGCTGACAAAACTGCAGGAAATGATAGACTACTGCCATACGGAAGATTGCCTGCAAAATTATATTACACACTATTTTGGCGAAGAAACGATAGAGCTATGCGGCAAGTGCAACCGCTGTATCGATGATCGGCCCCAAGTCGATATGACGGTAGAGGCCCAGAAAGTATTATCCTGTGTTGTCAGGATGGGGCAGAAGTTCGGTAAGGTGCTTATTAGCCAGGTGCTCGCCGGATCGAACAATAAAAAAGTGCAGGAATTTGGCTTCAATAAACTTCCTACCTACGGGATTTTGAAGGAAATGAGCGCAAAAGAGATCGCCCATTTTATAGAATTTTGCATTGCGGAGAAACTGCTCGCAGTCAGTAACGGACAATTCCCAACCATATTCATGACAGAACACGGAAAAGAAGTCCTGATGGGCAAACATAAAGTGCTGCGCCGCAGTGCCCCTGTAGTAAAGGCCATATCGGATGAAGATCCGCTGTTTGAGCATTTGCGGAATATCCGAAAAGAGATTTCTACAAAAGAGGGAGTTCCTCCATATGTTGTCTTTTCAGATAAGACATTAAAGGAACTCAGCGCAAAGCGTCCAACAACTCCGGAAGA
>DEQA01000040.1:3408-11950 GCA_002359075.1 Planococcaceae bacterium UBA3378 | reverse complement strand
CCTTATAGCTGACAAGCTCCTCACGAAGAAACAGCTGCTGGTCGTAGGCTTCACCATTCGGCAGCTTTTCGTATTTAATACCGTCCACCATCGCCAGGCGCTTTGCCGCGTTCAATATCCGGGCGGTCTGCATCATGTACAGCTGCGGATTGCGTTTAAAATCCGGCAGTGTGCCGCTTTTCTTTAAAATCGCGATAATCGTCTTTCTTGTAAGCTTTGTTTCGTGCTGCAGGTGGCTCACAATATCAGGTACTTCGCGATAGTCTTGTTTGGACGCTTCCATGCTAGCGACCTTTTGTTCTCCTACATCAATCCCCGATGATCCCTGCACAAGGCTTGCTTTAATATATTCCAGCTTCGCAAGTGTTACCTCAAGCTCGTCAGCCAATTTTTCAGCAGCGCTTTGCACAAACTTTTCCGAGTCAAAGGAAATCGAGTAATTCGTCTTATACTTGATTTTCTCCCACAGCTCGAGAAACGGTCCGGCAAGCGCCTCTTTTTTCACCTTGACAGTTATACGCTCGTCCCGGTTTTTAATATCGACCTTGCTGCTGTCAAATTTCCGCTGGATGACTTCCAGCACTTTTCCTGTCACATGTTCGCCAAGCGCGGTTATTTCCGAAGGCAGTTCAAATGTTACTTCCTTTATTGCCTTTGCCAGCGTTTCCGTTCCTTTGCCCCGGTTATCAATATATCCATGATCACGCAAATACTGAACAAGCTCTGTGGATCTGGCAAGCCCGAGCGGTTTTTTAAGACCTGTATGCCCGTCCACCTCCAGAATAATGGCGCTGAATACCGCGTCATCAAACAGTCCGAACTGCACGCCCTCCTCTTCGTATTCGCGCTGCAGACCTTTGGCGAAGTCCTCATAGCTTTCATTTGCCATAACCGTCAAAGTATTAACTTCAAACCCAGGTACGCGCTGTCCCTGCTGATTGACGGCAATCCGCAGTCCGCGGCCGATTTTCTGTCTTTTTGTAATCGTATCCTTCGATTCGATCAGCGTACAAATCTGGAAGACGTTCGGATTGTCCCAGCCTTCCTTCAATGCTGAGTGCGAGAAAATAAAACGCAGCTTGTTCGCCCTTTTCACCTGGCCTTTTTCTTCATCGTAGAACGTCAGCAAATCTTCCTTATCCTTCATAATGATCTGATAGGTGCTTTCGTCTGCCTGCGTTTCACCGCTTGTATTTTTCACTCTGCCTTTTCCGTCCTGGGCAAAGTAGCCGTCATGTACGTCCGTTACAGGTATCGACCGGTCACGCAGCGTGCGATATTTCTCCTGGCTGATCAGCTCTTCATATTCTTCCTCAAACATTTGGGCGTACTCCCCTTTACCCGCTTCTCCCGCTTCATTGTAATGGCGGTAATTGGCTACATTATCAAGGAAGAACAGGCTCAGCACCTTAATGCCGAGCGGATTGAGCTTCAGCTCCTTGTTCAGATGCTCCTCAATCGTTTTGCGGATTTGGGCACGCTTAATGCGGCGGTCGTTTTCCAAGGATGCACTGAGCCGGATCATAGACGGTTCTCCTGACAGCTCGATATATTCATTTCCGGGCTCTGCGGAGATTTCCTTTATAAAGCCAAGCTTTTCATAGGTGGAAATACGTTTTGATTTAACATATAAATCATCCCCCTGCTTTAGCTTGATTTCCTTTTTGGCAATGCCCGTCTTTGATTTTTCGTACATTTCCACGGTTGCCGTCACAGCACTTTTTGTTGCCTTGATACTAAGCAGCCGGATATACGCTTCGTTGCCGTCCGTATTGTGGCGGATGCCTGCTACCTCAATTTGCTTGACGAGCCTGTTCTCGTACGCCTCGACCGGGCCCAATTTATAAAGCAGCGGATAATTCGTATTTTTATGTGTCGCCGAATAGCGGAATGTCACAGAAGGATTCAGTGCAGCGATCGCCTTCTTTGCATTTTCCGTATTGTCCACACTCTGCGGCTCGTCAATGATAACGACCGGATGCGTCTCAGCAATAAGCTCAATTGGGGCAATCCCGAATAAGGAGTCCATATCTTTTCGGTAGATGATGTTCATATTGTCCTCATTTTTACTGCTTTTTGAGAATGCCTGGATATTGATGACCATAATCTCAATCGACTCGCTCTGAGCAAAATCGCGCACCTCATTCAAGCGTTTGCTGTCATACATAAAGGAGCGGTAAATCACGCCGTTCATCTGCGCCTTGAAATATTCCTTCGTGATGTCAAGCGTCTTCATCACACCCTCTTTAATCGCAACAGACGGAACGACGATAACAAACTTCGTAAAGCCGTATGACCTGTTCAGCTCAAGGATTGTTTTTAAATAGACAAATGTCTTGCCCGTCCCTGTTTCCATTTCGATATTAAACTGCGGAAATGACTCAGGCAGCTGATCACATACCGGGATGCCGTTATCGATCTGGATTTGCTGGACGTTTCGCAGCAGCCGCGCCCGGTCATGATCGATCCGGTTGCCGATCCCCTTTTCGCCAAACAGCTTTCCCTGCCGGTCGTCTCCTGCAATCGTGAAGTCCGAGCTGCGGATTTGCTGCCCTTCAAATACACGGAGCACCGATTGAATCGCTTCCGTTTGATAGGTTAGTTCATCAAATTGTATGTTCATGCAGCCCACCTCTAAATAGACAGCAGATTATCTTCTGGATAACCCGCATCCTTCAGGTATTCATAGCAGTTCAGTTTCTCTGCGTCATTGCCGGCAAAGCCTGTATCCTTGAAGATGACCGAGCCGGCTTTTGCTCCTGATTTTTTCTTTGCTTCCACAATCGCCTCGGCAATGTGCCGGTCAATATGATCATCAAGGCAAATAAACAGACGTCCGTGTGCAACATCATAAACATTCCGGCCGTCTACGTGAAATACAGTAACTGAACTTGTCAGCTCCAAGCCATTTTTCAGCATCATTTCATAGACGATATCCAGCTCAGAGCGTCCTTCCACAAAGACCTCCTCAAACAGATCAAGTGCTTCCTCCAGATGATCAAAATCTGTATGCCACTCACGGATATTAGACTGATCAAGCTTGAGCACTTTAAAGCCGGTATCAAGCTTTTCAGGATCCAGCTGCCCATCACCAAGCAGTCCTGCCTTTATTATCCGCTCCTGCATCTCTTCCTTCACTTTTTCCCCTGAACGGCGGATACGCTCCTCGCCGATATCACAGATTGTACTGTAGCTGTCTGCAGCAAGCGGTTCAGGCAATTGAACAAGAATAAAGCGGCGGTTTTTCCCGTCCTCTGCATTCCGCTTCATAACCGCATGTGCCGTTGTCGCCGAGCCTGAAAAGAAGTCGAGGACGATGTCGTCTTCCTCCATCAGGACACGGTCAATCAAGTACTCGATTAAACGGACGGGCTTCGAGTAATCAAATACATTGCCCATGCCGATATGATCGAGAAACTTCGAGGCCTGCGTACTGGAATATTCCTCTATAATCCCGAGCGGACGCTGTGTGCGGGTAATCACGTTACCGTCATTGTCCATCTTTAAATACTGCTTTGTATAAACGGTCCAAACACCTTTGGAATCCTTTTGGATGACAACGAAATCGTTTTCGACACCCCATTTGAATTTTGCTTCCGACCAGCGCCAGCAAGCCTTTTTGCCGTTGTTGTTATCAGCCGGGTAAATAATTGTTCCGTCCGGTGCCTCAATTGCATAATCAAGAGACGGCGAATACTGGATCGAGCCCATGCCGAGCTTTTGCAGGTAATACGGTCCGCGTACAGTTTCATGCTCGTCCTTTTGCTTATAGCGGTCCGCGTTGCTGATAGCCACCCCTGAAATATCGAGCTTTTCAATCGACTTGGCATAGCACACAATATACTCATGCTTAATACGGAACAGCCGGGAATCCGAGCTGCCCCCTCCCTCTTTATTTGCCCATACGAGATTGGCGACAAAATTATGCTGCCCGAAAATCTCGTCACACACCTTAATTAGATTACTCTGCTCATGATCATCGATGCTAATAAAGATAACGCCGTTTTCCTTCAGCAGATTACGCGCAAGCTTCAGGCGCGGATAGATCATATTCAGCCAGTCCGAGTGGAAGCGGCCGTTGCTTTCCGTATTTGTTGTCAGGCGGTTGCCCTGTGCATCAACCTGCCCTGTCTGCTCCAGGTAGTTGTGGACGCCTTTTGCAAAATTGTCCTTATAGACAAAGTCCTTCCCGGTATTATACGGCGGGTCAATATAGATCATTTTGATTTTGTTATTATAGGATTTTTGAAGAAGCTTGAGGACTTCAAGATTGTCCCCTTCAATATAGAGATTCTGCGTTGTGTCAAATTCCTTGCTTTTGTCAGGAAGCGGCCGCAGTGTTCCCTTTGACGGCTTTTGCGCACCAAGCATGGCCTCCTTCTTGCCGTTCCAGCTGAAGGAATAGCGTTCACTGCCTTGCTCAACCGCTTCTCCCAGTAACATCCGAAGCTGTTCAAAGTCAATGCGACCATCCTCTGTCACGACCTCTGGAAACAGCCCGGCCAGCTTCTCGCAGTTTGCTTTCGTTACGTCCTCAGATTCCCCGGACATTTTGTGATACATAGTCATTCTCCATTTCTATTACTGAATTTCATTTATTTTAACGACTGATCCCCGATACTCGGGAATCTCTGTATGTACGTATTTCTCCACTCTTCATTGTAGACAAATTTCTATGCAAAAACAAAGTGGAATCTCCTAGGAGTCGCCAGCCGCCACTACATCAACTCGTTACCATGCTAGTTTGCCATCCCTAGCTTAAGGTAAAGACCCTTTTTAAAAAACTACCATTTTATCTTAAAGAAATTATATACTTTGCTATCGCATTGGTAAGCATCTTCAGGAGGTGTTAACTAGAAAACCATTGATTATAAAAATTCCATGGTTCCAAGCCATCTGTTTGTCGGTAATATCTTCTTTTTACCCAGACTTGCATATGTCTTTCTCTGCTTTCCTATAGGGGCTATTTTGATTTATTATTGGATTAACAGAAACTAACCGCCTCCGTTTAAACAAAAGACACCAGCATCTTCAAGAACCCCCGTATTACCTATCGTTTTAAAAAATGTACCGAAATGATCTATATTCTATTTGCACTAACAGGACGGTTTCCTTCAAGAAAACTTTACGCATTCTTTAAATATTTTATATTGAGAGGAATGGAACATATGAGAAATACATTTAAAACAAGTATTCTATTTTTATTATTTGGAGCAGTATTATTAGCTAGTTGTAGTGGGGATGAGGTTAAATTACAAGATGGCGATCAGCACATAAGCGAAGAAATGGATGAGATTATTTCCAATTACATTATTCAAAAAAATATGTCCTCTTATACTGATACAGAAAAGCAATTTGAAGTTCATAAAGTATACGGTACGAATGAAACAGATGAGGGAATAAGCGTCTACATATGGTCTTATTATGGCGGTTTTAATAAATCTACGGGAACGGAAGTCCAAGCAGGACATTCATTACCTGCCGTCATTCAGTTAAGTAAAAAAGACGGCAATTATTCTGTTACCGAATATACAGAACCGGAAGACGGTAGTTTGTATCAGTCTTCTTTGCAAAAAATGTTTCCTAAAAAATACTTGAAATTGGCTCAACAAGATAGCAGGAATATAGAGGATTTAGAAAACGAGATGGATAAAAAAGTAAAACAATGGTTGAAGGAAAAGGAGTAATTGTAATTTGATTTTGATATTTTGATATTTTGATATGCAAGCATTAGTTAGAAAGAGAAGCTCCATTTTGATGCACTTTTTTCAAAGTGGAGTTCTAACATTTTTGCAAAGCTACCTTAAGTACCTGCATTTTACTTTCAAAGATACTTTTTATCATGCTTTATAATTTTTTAGAAAAACGAATCCTTCTCCTTCACAGCTACAACGACAACAGCGGCTATGATGAATAAAAAGCCGGCGCTTGTCGTCCATTTCGTATCCTTTTCCTTCGGTATTCGCCTAATGACAAGCGAACAGAGAACCGACATCACCAGAAAAGCAATCGTATTGAAATAGCCTGAAAACAGCATGGCAAGCATAATTGCCAAGTAACCGGCACCTATCAACATCATCATTACCAGCACACCTTTCTCCTACATTCTTCCAAGTTCTTAAGACGGCCGCTTTTTTTACTTCTGTCATAAGCGGCTTATATGGCACAAAAAGGCCTGAATAGTGGTAGCTGCACAATATTCCGTGCATAGCTGTCCATCTGCTTCAAAGCCTTTGCGAATTTCATAAAAATTATTCACTAACAATCAATCATTTATCCATTTTTCCCTTTTTATAAAAGCTTCGCCATATAATACTCATCAACATACTCACCATCAATAAATAGCGAATGCTTCTTTATGCCCTCTGTTTCATAACCGAGTTTCCTGTACAGCTTGTACGCCTGTTCATTTTTAGAAATAACCGTCAACTCAACCCGGTGGATCCCCTTTTCCTTCGCCCATTGATGTGCATATTCAAACAGGGAGCTGCCGACACCTTTCCCGCGTCTTTCACTATGTACGCCAACCGCCACGCTCACCTTATGGGACACGCGCTTTGGTTTCATCTCCCCTTGCATGATCAAATACCCGAGGATTTTCCCCTCTTCCACAGCGACAAATATCGCCGAATGCTCCTTTTCATTTACATTATCAATAAACCGCCGGAACTGTTCACCCGTCATTTCCCGTTCCCCCGGTCCATACATCATGAAGTTCGACGCTTCCGCATCCTTCATCACTTCTACGATTTGTTCCGCATCGTCACTCATTCCAACCCTTACTTCCATGTTCTCCACTCCTCTTCATGTAATAGACATAGCTATCTTCTATTATTCTTACTCTACCATTTTACTATTCACATAGACGAGCAGCCCAAGCAGGATCACTACACTTGCTATAACAAGATATTCTTCCGGCTGCACCCCGACAAGCCCCCCTATGATCAGCGTCGCTCCGAGTAACATTTGTGTGCCTCCGACGAGGTTCGCGAGCCTTTCTTTGTCCTTTACCCGTCTTTCATTGAAGCCGGAAAGCAGCCAGGTCATTTTCTTTACACCAACGAAGTAGCCGATTGCCAGAAGAAGTAATCCAATAATAATTAAATTAATCTTCATCTATATAACCCCCTTTGTTTCGCTGAACAGTACCAACCAATTACGAGCATGTTACTTCTGAAAATATAAAGTTCGTTTTTGTATGCGCAAACGGCTGCAGTTCATCTATGAATGTCTCCGCCTTCTCAAATGTTTGAAAATGTGCCTTTACCAAAAAGCATGCCTCCCCGGCAATGCGGTAGCAAAAATCAATATTCGTATATGTCTGAATTTGCTCCTTAAAATCATTGTAACGGTTGTTTTTCACCGTTGCCTCAATGACAGCTTCGATCGGATACCCCAGCTTCCTTATATCGAGCGCAATCGTAAACCCTTGAATGATACCCTGTTCTTCGAGCTGCCTCACCCGTTCCCTGACAGCAGGCGGTGATAGATGGACCCTCCTGCTGAGCTCAGTCATTGAAATTCTGCTGTCCTTCTTTAACTGTTCGATGATCATTTCATTTACAGCATCCATATTTACTAAATTCCTTTCGTTTAGAAAGTTTCATTCCCCTTTTTCCGTCAATTCGAACTGTAGCGTCTCTTTTCTCTATTTTATAATCATTTTAGGAGGAATGACAAATGACACTTATCCCATTACACGAAAAAGGCGCTACGCCATTTCAGCAATTGCTCGCCTATAATGAACACATTCTATCCAGCTGGAACCAGCTTGGGGAGGTGCTTGAAAAAGACGGTGCCCTGTCTGCCGGGCTGAAAGAGGAAATCCGCCGGACGCTTGCTGTGCAAAACGGCTGAGAGTATTGCAGAGCAAAAGGACAGCCCAACCCCGAGCAGGATGAGAAAACAGCCGTCTGTACCGGATTTGCCGAGGCCTTTCTCGCAACAAAAGGCCGGACTTCCCCACGCGTGACTGCCGTGTTAAAGGACTATTTATCAGATACTGAAATCAGTGAACTGCTTGCCTTTATTTGCTTTACCACTGCTTCACAATATTTCGGCGCGCTTATGCAGCTGCCTGCACCAGAACAACAAGCATAAAAAAAGCCGGACTACTGCGAACAACCGCTAGTCCGGCAAGCTTTCCTTTAGGCTACTCTCTTTTGTAGAGCAGGCCAATTTGCTCTGCCACATACTCGGAACTGAACTGGATCCCATCCTTTACCCACCAGATGATTATGCCAAGTAGCGATGCCCCGATAATATCAATCGACACAAGATTTGACGGCAGGTCCGCTCCCCGGACATCCCTTCTTGCCTGAATCGTCTTTTTCAATAAATTGGAAAGACTCGTTTTAAAGCCTTTATGCTCCACCAGGACAGAAAAAAGCTTACGATACTCATAAATATAGTCTAAAAAAGCAACAAGCTGTTCATGGCTATCAGTACGTGGAGACTTTAACAGCGGCTCCACCTTCATCGACAGCTCATCAAATATTTCATGCACGATTTGACGGAGCAGATCGTTAATATCCTCGTAATG
>DEQA01000040.1:0-3322 GCA_002359075.1 Planococcaceae bacterium UBA3378 | reverse complement strand
CAGCGAAAATACCGCCTCCTTCAATAGTCGCTTGGAACGAATAGAGCGCGGATCTTCTTTTTTCATGATAAACAAATACTTCCCTTCTATCGATTAACCCCTATTTCTTCAACATTATTTTCTTATTTGTTGTTTAGTAGACAATTACGTGAAAATTGTCCATGGGATTCTTCCTTGTATCTTGTTATGATCTATTTTATCGACATTACGTCAATAAAACAATATAGAGAGGACTACTTATGGTACAACAACAAAAAGAAATCAAAAAGGGGATATTACTGACCGTCCTGATCGTCGGCTGTTTCCTTTCCACATTAAATCAGACATTACTAAATGTAGCACTCAGTAGTCTAAAAGATGCCTTTCATGTAGAGGCGACAACCATTCAGTGGCTTGCGACGGGCTTTATGCTCGTAAACGGCGTGCTCGTTCCGATTACCGCTTATTTAATGAAACGCTTTACAACACGGCAGCTGTTCCTCAGCGCCATGGGCTTTTTATTGATTGGTTCTGTTATTTGTGCAGCTGCCCCTGTCTTCGGTGTGCTGCTTGCAGGACGCATGATCCAGGCAGCAGGTGCTGGGATTTTAATGCCGCTCATGATGGGAGTTGTACTCACGATCTTCCCTGCTGAAAAGCGTGGCAGTGCCATGGGGTTCCTCGGCCTTGCCATCATTTTCGCACCAGCGATCGGCCCGACACTGGCAGGCTTTGTCATCGAATATTATTCCTGGCACTGGCTATTTATCGGAATGGCGATTCTTTCCGTGCTGGTCATCCTGGTTGCGTTAAAATACTTAGTCAATGTTTCTGAAACAGCAAAAGCAAAACTCGATCTATTCAGTGTCATCCTATCAACGATCGGATTTGGACTGATTTTATATGGGTTCAGTAACGCAGGAAGCAAAGGGTGGGATGATTGGATTGTCATCTTATCGATTGTGTTCGGAGTTGCCGTAACAGCAGGTTTTTGTATCCGACAGTTGAAATCCGATGACCCGCTGCTCAATCTATCTGTCTTTAAAAATAAAGTATTTACGCTTACTTCCATTATCAATGTCACGGTCACGATGATGATGTATGCGGATATGATTTTACTGCCAATCTACCTGCAGGACGGCCGCGGCTTTACTGCATTTGATGCAGGGCTGATTTTACTGCCGGGGGCGATTATTAACGCACTGATGTCCCCTGTTGCCGGCAAGCTCTATGACCGTTTCGGCGCAAAGCCGCTGTTTATTACGGGTCTGATTCTTATCATCCCATCGATGTGGGCTGTGACGGATCTTTCTGAAACAACTTCCTTTATGTATGTCGTCATCCGGACGATTTTCCTTCGTCTCGGCTTGAGCTTCATTACGATGCCGCTTAATACCGCAGCGCTGAATGCCCTGCCGAAGGAGCTCGGCACACACGGCTCAGCAGTGAACAACACGATCCGCCAAATTTCCGGAGCAATTGGAACGGCCGTAATCATCACCATTTATACTACACAGGCAACGTCACACGCAGAAACGATTATGCTGAATGATCCTTCCACTGCCCCTGACAAGCTTTCTTCCCTCACGTCCATGCTCGGGTCCGGTGATGCCTATTACTTCATGACGGTTTTGGCAGTCATCGCGCTCATTTTGACGCTGTTTATGCCAAAGAAAATAAAACAAACTCAATAGTTTTTAAAAAGTACGCCACGTTTTATTTGTATAGGGATATCGTCAGAAAAATGCGGCTTTACAACGATAAGATATGCACGATTTTATTCAGTAACAATCATGACACAGCAATCCCTTGCAATCAACTAAACCATTATTAGTACTGAAGTTTATCAAAAATGTATAAAATCCTGTATAAACAATACTTCATAACAAAGGCGAAAAACGCTGTTAAATCAACGTTTTTCGCCTTTATATATATTTCCTAACTTTTGTTTGGGAACGTTATTAAATTTATTTTGTATACTTTATGTATAAAGATTACGGTTAGCTTTTATTTTATACGATGTATTTTCGAAATACATAAATCGAGAGAATTAGCAAAATGACTACAATTAACGAAACAATTAATGGATCATTTTCAAAACCAATAACACCTAACGTAATTAAAAACGCTCCCGATAAAAATTGAGAACCACCTAAAATATTTGCCACTTTCTTTTTATCTTTAATATATCTATTTCGTACAAAAGATAATAATTCAATCCGCCCCTTAACGCCAATTAGATAGCCAAATATTAATAACATTACTCCTAGAATTATCAGGTTTGAATTCAATTTCAATTACCTCCTTTAACGACTTTTTTCTACAAAATAAATTTTACTTTATGATAAATCATCAAGAATGATGTTTTTGTACATGTTCGTAAAATTTTCACCCAGCATTAATTCAAACCTCCCTTGAATTACATATTAATATTTTAAACATTTATTATTCATTAGTAAAATAAAAAAGCGCCCAAACCGTCGTTTAACAGCAATAAGTGTTTATCGTTGTAAATCCCTATTTGGTTTTGAAGATACCCGAACATATCTCATACATCCTCCTCTACCTATCGTTTAATTGTAATATTACATATAAATACAATAAAAAGGTACTACATCATTAAAATGCAATACCTTATTAGTAGTTTGATTATAAATATTTCACTTTAGATAATAATCAAAATGGCGTACTTTTTATGTTTGGGCTGGGTAAAACAACATACACGCAGTCAAAAAATTTCATAGTTATTCTTTCCAGTCGCTTTTGCGCGGTATAAAGCGCCGTCCGCATTTTTAAGGATGGTATCTAGTGGAGGGGTGCTATTGGCAGGATAAGGGACGATCCCGATACTTGCCGACAGCTGACATTCGGTATGCCATGTATTCAGACGGTTAAGAAGCTGTTCTGCCTGCTTTCCGATTTCTTCCCTGGAAGTCAGATGAGGGAATATCATAACAAACTCATCTCCTCCTAATCGAACCGCAAATGCATCCTCCCAATCTTTTATAAACTGTTGAATTCTCGAAGAAACCTCTTGTAGCATTTGATCTCCCGCATCATGGCCATAAATATCATTTATCCTTTTAAACCCATCCAAATCAAGAAAGAATAACGATCCGCCAAATTCAGAAAAGTCTTCAAAGAATTTATATAGATATTGCCTGTTATATAGTCCTGTCAACGAATCCTTATAGGCTAAATTCTCTAACGTTAAATAATAGGAAAACATCTTCGCTATTTTTTGAAGCATGCTTATACTTTTCTCGTCAAAGTGAGCAGCCTGATGATGAACGACACATAAGGTGCCAAATCTCTCACCATCCATCAGAGAAATAGGAATGCC
>DEQA01000060.1 GCA_002359075.1 Planococcaceae bacterium UBA3378 | reverse complement strand
CCCGACTTTTGGTGATGAGCCATATTCTTGAACAAACTGTTTATTTATGTTAATTTAAATTTAACATATTAAGTAAGAATGAACAAATAAAAGGAGTGTAGCAGTTTGATTACGTATTTAGTCATGACGTTTTTTGTTGTCCTGAGTCCTGGAATCGATACGGCCCTCATTACGAAACGAACGATGGCAAATGGCAGGAAAGACGGGTTGCAAATGGCTTTCGGAATCACAGCAGGCTCTCTTGTTCATACTCTTGCTGCGACACTGGGGATATCGATGCTTATCTTACAATCTGCTTTCGCCTTCACCCTTTTAAAATGGATCGGCGCTTTGTATTTAATTTATTTGGGCATACGCTCACTCATCAAGCGGCCTGTCGAACAACCGGCTGAAGGTAAGCAGATTAAAGAAGGCAATGCCTTTAAAGAAGGACTTTTATGCAATATTTTAAATCCGAAGGTCGCCATCTTTTTTATTACGTTCCTTCCGCAATTTGTGACCTCAAAAGAGACAGCAATGATCGAACTATTCATGATGGGAACTATTTACGCGGTTGTTTCGATTTTATGGTTCGTCTGCTATGTCTGCTTTTTATATTATGTCCGGGAATGGCTTTTATCCCCGAAGGTGCAGGGCTATATGGAAAAAGCAACCGGTATCGTGCTTGTAGGCTTTGGTATTAAGCTGTTGTTTACACAAAATGAATCCTGACTATGCAAAAGAAGCATTCCCCAAAATGAGAGGAATGCTTCTTTTTTATCGTTACCGGTAATGCTTTATAGATCATTATACGCCTACAGACTCTGGTGTTGATGCCGTATGACGGATGAGGTAGTCAAATGCTCCAAGCGCCGCTGTAGCACCCGAGCCCATGGAAATGATAATTTGTTTAAACACTGTATCTGTGCAGTCGCCTGCCGCAAATACACCCGGCATACTTGTGGCGCCGTGCTTATCGACGATAATTTCGCCGTGTGTATTTAGATCAATTGTTCCTTGTAAAAACTCTGTGTTTGGCAGCAGCCCGATTTGAATGAATACACCTTCAAGTTCAATATGCTGCTCTTTTCCAGTTACACGGTCTAAATATGTCAGCCCGTTTACTTTATCCGTACCTGTGATTTCCTCTGTTAAGGCATTTGTCAGGATTGTTACGTTCGGCAGGCTGCGAAGACGCTCCTGCAATACAAGGTCCGCTTTCAATGCAGGACCGCGCTGCAGCAATGTGACATGATTCACAATACCAGCTAAATCAATCGCAGCTTCCACACCGGAGTTCCCTCCGCCTATTACGGCTACATTTTTCCCTTTGAAAATCGGTCCGTCACAGTGCGGGCAGTAGGCAACACCTTTATTTTTAAATGCTTCTTCTCCCGGTACATCTAGCTGACGGTAGCGGGCACCTGTTGACAGAATCACCGTTTTCCCTTTTAACACCGCGCCATTTTCAAGCTGTACTTCCACAAGCTCTTTACGTGAAATATTGGCAACACGCTGCGATTTCATTACATCAATATTATAATCGGCTACATGACCTTCCAGGCTTGCAACAAATTGCGGTCCTTCTGTTGACTTTGTACCGATAATATTTTCAATAGATAATGTATCGTTTACTTGACCGCCGAAGCGCTCAGCTACGATCCCTGTGCGAATTCCTTTACGTGCAGCATAAATGGCAGCACTGGCACCTGCCGGACCGCCGCCCACTACCAGCACATCAAATGGTTCGACATCCGCAAATTCAGAGCCGTCTGATTTACTGCCCAGCTTTTGCAGAATATCTTCAATTTCCATACGGCCGCCGGCAAAGTTTTCATTGTTTAGGAAAACAGTCGGCACCGCCATAATGTCTTTTGCCTTCACTTCATCTTGGAATGTACCGCCCTCAACCATTGTATGGGTAATATTCGGGTTGACCACAGCCATAATATTAAGCGCCTGGACAACATCCGGACAGTTATGGCATGTAAGGCTTACGTATGTTTCAAAATGCAGCGGCTCTTTAATAGCCTGGATACGCTGAATTACCGCTTCATCAACTTTCGGCGCACGGCCGCTCACTTGCAGCAAAGCAAGTACTAGCGACGTGAATTCATGTCCTAAAGGCAGGCCGGCAAATACTACACCTGATTCTGCTTCCCCGCCAGCTTTATTCACGCTGAAACTTGGCGTACGCTCCAGCTGCACACGCTCTACTGTAATACGCGGTGACATATTTTCTAATTCTGTTACGAGTTCTAACATATCCTGCGATGTTTTATCTTCGCCCGCACTGATCTTTAATACAAGATCCCCTTCAAGCAATGTTAAATACTGCTTTAATTGCGCTTTAATTTGCGTATCTAATACCATACTGTTTGCTGCTACAAAACTGCTTACAGTAGCAGACCCTTCACCTCGCATTCTCCTTAGTAAAAACAGAGCGACAAAAATCAATCAAAGGGATTGTTCTTTGCCGCCTGCATCGTTATATGTTCAGTTTCAAAATCTTAGATTTTACCTACTAGATCTAAGCTAGGTGTTAACGTCTCAGCGCCTTCTTGCCATTTTGCCGGGCAAACTTCGCCTGGATTTTTGCGAACGTATTGAGCTGCTTTGATTTTGTTAACGATTGTAGAAGCATCACGGCCAATACCGCCAGCATTGATTTCATAAGCTTGTACAATACCGTCTGGATCGATGATGAATGTACCGCGCTCAGCAAGGCCGTCTTCTTCGTTTAATACGTCGAATGCTCTAGAGATTGTGTGAGATGGGTCACCAATCATGATATATTCGATTTTACCGATTGTATCTGAAGTATCATGCCATGCTTTGTGTGTGAAGTGAGTGTCTGTAGATACAGAGTATACTTCTACACCTAATTCTTTCAATGTTGCATATTCATTTTGTAAGTCCTCTAATTCAGTCGGGCAAACAAATGTGAAGTCTGCCGGGTAGAAGCACACTACACTCCATTGACCTTTGAAGTTTTCTGAAGATACGTCGATGAACTCACCTTTTTGGAACGCTTTTGCTGAGAATGGTTGGATTTCTTTACCGATTAATGCCATGATAATTCCTCCTGTTGTTTATTATTTGTACTTTAACATTCTAATTATGTTAGAATAATTCCAATTCAGTATATGAAATTATCACATTGCCATTATTTAGTCAACCTGCCCTGCACAATTTGCACATATTCTTGCTTTACGGAGCATAAATGGCTATGTTTTTTTTGACCCAAATACAGCATTATAAAGTAAAACAGTACCTGTTCTTACCCTATTTGCTCACTTACTTCATACGGAAAATGAGAATGTAGACCGTACACTGTTCTTCTGTATATTAAGCGCTATTCTTCCTAAAATATTCATCAACTTGTAAAAAAGCCTTCGATCGGACGAGCTCATTTTATTTCCTAATTCTCAATTAGCTTATCCCCAATCCATTGTTCTAATTCCTCTGCCTTCATTGGTTTTGCAAAATAGTAACCTTGGACAATCGGCTGTTTTTCGAATGTTTCCAAAAATTTCATTTGCTGCTCTGTTTCTACTCCTTCAATCACTACGTGTAATTTTAAAGAATAGCCTAGAATAATAATCGCTTTTAGTAGCTCTGCATCTTTTTCAGAGGCTGGGACACCGTCTACAAATGATTTATCGATTTTAATTGTAGAAATCGGTATTCTTTTTAAGTAAGACAGCGAGGAAAGCCCTGTACCGAAATCATCAAGCGCTACAGACAATCCTTTGTCCTTAAATTTTTCCAGTGCAGCAATGGCATTATCCATATCATGAATCACACTTGTTTCAGTAATTTCCAGCTCCAATTGCTTTGGATGGATGCCATGCTTTTCTATATTTTCACTCAGCGTGCTCGTTAAGCGCGGTGACGTGACATAAATGCCTGGAATATTAATCGATACTTGCCCAAACGATACATTGGCCGCGTTCCACAGGGCAATTTGTCCACACACTTTTTCAATAATCCAATCGGTCACATCGTAAATTTCCGGCGACTCCTCCAATACCGGGATAAATACCCCCGGAGAAACCATGCCATACACCGGATGGTTCCATCGAATCAATGCTTCCACGCCGACATGCTCGCCGTTTTCCGGGTTTATTTTCGGCTGATATACCAAAAACAAATCATCCGCATCCATCGCATGCTGAATATCTGCCACTAGCTGTCTTTCAAAATTAAATGTATGAATGGCCGGATCATATTCAATCACCGCATGGTTATATACAGTCGATGGAGATTGCAAAACAGCCATTGCATCTGCAAAATGCTCCCGAATATAGCGGCGTTCTTCTGATTTTGAAAACGAGCAGACCACCTCTACTACAATGGCATGTTCCTCAATGAAAATCGGTTCTTTTACGGTTGTGCAGATCTGTTCGAGCACGTCAATTAATTGTTTCGTTTTGTGCTTCTCTGTATTAACGATCGTAAAGCGATTTGCTTCTGTCCGGTACAGCTTCACATTTTCCGGAAGCATACGCTCTATTTTTTCACTTACGTTTTTTACCAACTCATCTGCTACAGAATAACCGTATCCTACTATATATTTCTCTAAATCCGGAAGATAAATAATCGCTACAGTATAGCCCTCTCCCACCTTTTTTTGGTCGTCAATAAACTGTTTATGGTTTGGCAATTTTGTCAAAGCATCAAAATGCCGCAGACGGTAATCCACATATTTATCCAACCGGCTTGTCAAAGCTGCCAGCAAAAACAAGCTCACTGTACTGACCGTCACAAAAACAACGATCCACAAAACGTCCATCGTATGCTGTCCGTGCCCTGATGGTGCTTCGCCAATCGTATAAAACCGGACAGCCACCATACCTGTATAATGCATGCTTGTAATGGCCGTGGCCATTAGAATCGCCGTGACGATTTTTATCGCAATCCGGTCCATTGATTTCGAAATAATTGAAAAAATATACAAGGAAGCAAAAGAGGCCCCCATGGCAATGATAATAGATAAAATAAATACACTCGGTTTATAATAGTATTCTGCATCCATCTCCATAGCAGCCATTCCGATATAATGCATCGATGAAATACCAAGCCCCATGAAAATCCCTGCAGTAATAAAGGTAAAAATGCTCGTATTTTTTCTGTTCGCAAAGTAAAACGCTACATACGAGGCAATGATTGCCGGAACGATCGAAAAAATTGTCGTACTTACGCGGTATTCCATATGAATAGGCAGCATAAATGCACTCATGCCAATAAAATGCATCGACCATATGCCAAGCCCCATCGCTAAAGAGGCAAGCGTCAGCCAAACATTTTTATGGAAAAAGCCATTTTCCCTTATGCGCCGGTTGATAAATAGCGCTGTATAGGACGCAGCAAATGCAATAAAGAAAGAAAGTACAACAAGTGGCATCGAATACTCCCCTTTTATAAGGTGGACATCCAATGATGCAGGTAGGTTAAACATATTCCAAACTCTCCATCTTTTATAATAATTACTCTTCGTATATCGACTAGGATAGGTCATTTATAACACAAATTGGATGGAGATGAAAAATTTTTTCTCCTTTCTACTTAAATTTCTGACTATTTCTACAAATATGTGTGTAGAGGGATAATTCTTGTCATCTATTTTGCAGCATTTATACGCTTTAAAAAACGCTCTCTATCCTTGGATTCCTAAAAAACAATTCGAGTTCCCTAAACATATTACGAGATTTCCCTCATTCAGTTTTTTGATATAATGAGCGCAGGAGTTCCAGGAAAACAGTCAATCAGGTAATGGGTTACACAGCTGATTTCCGGTGAACAATACATAAAGAAACTATTACTGATAAGGTGATAAACTGAAAAGACAAGGAGGAAACATAATGTCAAGTACCACTAGTAAAAGAAGGATTATTTTAGATTTAGCCGTTACGCTGGACGGCTTCATTGAGGGAAAGAATGGTGAGGTGGATTGGTGTATAATGGACCCTGAAATGGAATTCACCCATTTTCTAGATCAAATCGACACGATCTTTTACGGTAGAAAAAGCTATGAACTTTGGGGACAATACAGACCAAAAGCAGAAGACAGCGAAGAGGAAAAGGAATTGTGGCAAATGGTCCACAGTAAAAAGAAATATGTATTTTCCCGACAGCTTAAAGGGCTTGATGAGCAAGCGATCTTTATCAATGAAAATATTGATGAGGAAGTAAGGAAATTGAAGAGCCAGCCCGGTAAAGATATCTGGTTATATGGCGGCGCGGGTCTCATCACTTCTTTTATCAATTTAGGGCTTATCGATGAATTCAGATTATCGATTCATCCTGTTGCTTTAGGAGAAGGAAAACCTTTATTTAGTAATCTTAACGAAAGATTAAATATAAAATTGGTTCATACAAGAACGTTTGCTTCCGGCGTTGTGCAACTGATCTATCATCGGGATGGCAAAGAATGAAACCGTTTTATTACGATGCCATCCGTAGTGCTTCTCTCTGCCGGAAGCACTCTCTTTTAAAAACTCTAAAAAATATAGTAAAACACAAAAGGATAGGCACTATTTACTGCAATCGTCATAAAGGGTTCCTTCAGGACAAGAGCACCTATAGCTTAATGAGTGGAAAGAAAACATGCCTACAAGGAAAATACCCCGAGCATACTTACATTGAAAAGAAGCCCTGCTAAAAGAACGACTATATTAAACGCCGCACACATATAGGACATTTTATAGGTAGCCGTATAAAGACCTCCACTGATTCCGGAGCAGATTGTGGCTGCAGTGCCCTTTTTTCTTGTTTTCTACTGGGCAGTTATTATTTCAAAAGGGTATTCGGCATTTTAGTTTGCTGTTTTTTATGATGAAAACCAAATTTCGCAATCATATGCACTATAAAACTGGCATATACCCCGATAGATGTACCATTACTTGTTATATAGTCGTTTACGATGACTTTCATACCTACCAATAGATTTAAGCTGAAAAATAAAAGGATCCCGAATAAGGAAACAATCATTATCGTATTTTCCCACTTAATTGCCCATATGGGAATGAGTAGAAAGAACTGCGGTGTCAAAGAGTCAGCTTCACCAATCGCCCCTTCTGCAAAGAACCAGGAAAGAACTATTGCCACAAGACCGCTCGCTATAACATTCCCCCACAATAAAATAGCGTTTATAGTAACCTCCGCCTTCCCCATTTAAATAAAAAGCTTAATAAACATCCCCGTATTGATCACAGTTGAATTCCATAGTAAACGCTTTTTCAAACGTTACTCCCAGCCCGTTCCAAGTCCCCTCAATGTCGATAACATATGTGCGACCACCGTCAATCAATGAGACGTCAGCGGATGTCTGTTCCCAAGTGCCACTAGTACCTAGCTCTTGTATTGTGATCTCATCAACACCTGAAAACACTTGCCGGCCATCAGCCTCGCTATACTGTGTTTGAAAATTCGCAGCAACTTCAACAACATTTATTACCTCACTAATATACATATATGCTTTTTTCGCTACTTTTCCCTCCGCTTGCCGCTCTGCCTCTTTATCCTTTTCTGATAAGCCCTGCCGCATTTCACGTTCTTTGGCTAAATGATTCTCTACGGTAGCCCGTATATTTTTCTCAAAAATATCCGGATCCCGCCAAGCTGCATCTTCAAACTGTTCTATTGGGCCAACCTCCATAGAAAGCCCAACTTTCTGCTCGTTTAGCCACTTTACCGCATCCACATACCGCTTGTGATACGCCTCTTTTTCCTGCTGCGTCAATTCGAGCGGAGCAGCGGATGCTTCCTGCATAAGCTCGAGTTTGTTTTCTTTTTCTGAAGCCGTTTCCTCTTCCATTTCAATAATCGGTGTTTTTTCTACTACGCGTCCGTCCTCTTCTTTCGTACAAGATGCCAGTATGACAGCTCCTAGTAAAACTCCCGTGCAGAGTATTTTTTTCAACTCCAGTCCCCCTCCCACCGTATATCGCCCATATTATTTATCCATAGTTTTCCATTGATAAAACGAGAGATGAATTACTTATTGTAAATATCTAAAAATAGAACGATTGAATATCTTCTTTTAATGAAGTTTTAATACAGGATTAACTGGAGCTATTTAGCTGTATACTACATGAAATTACAGTGCATTCAGCAAAGAATTATTAGATCCCGCCGTCCAACAAATGAGAAGAAGATAATTCTTATGTTAAGAGGTATATCAAATGTTAAGTGGAAGCATCTTACACAGTAATAGGTTGTTTTATTATATCCATCAGCTGTTGACGACTTTCGTATTTGCGGTAAAAAGAGGCGTATATGTTTTGCTGCTAAATTAACAAAGCAAAAATTAACAAGTAAGAAGGGGTAAATACGGTGATCAATTTTATTGGGATTACAAACGATGATCATGTAAAAACGGAGCTTTCTATAAAAGATATCAATTTTTCTTCTTATAAATGGTTTTGGGTGGATTTTAATCAGCCTACGAATGAAGAGGAAAAACAGTTGGCGGATACTTTCCACTTCCATCCTCTTGCGATTGAAGACTGTGTCCAAAGGCTTCAGCGGCCGAAGCTGGATTACTATGATAACCATATCTTTTTTGTTACACACATTGTCCGGGAGGAAGAAAATGAAATACTAAAAGACGAGCTGAATTATTTTATTGGGGGCAATTTTATTGTTACCTTTCATCTTACCCAGTCTGAGGAAGTGGATGAAGTATGGAATAGGATATTATTTCAAGAGAACAAGAAGCAATGGGATTCTTTTTATGTGTTTCACCAAATTTTAGACAAGACAGTCGATAACTACTTTCCGCTCATCCATAAAATCGAAGACAGCCTGGACAAAATCGAGAGCAATATTCACCGTAAATCGATGACTATCCTCATGAATGAATTGTTTATGACGAGATATATGCTATTAAACCTATTACATACCATTAATCCGATGCGTGACCTGCTTTACCGTATGTTAAATTCCCAGCATTTAAGTGGTGTACTGAAAAGAAAAGCTTATTTTTCTGACATTTACGACCACCTCTTAAAGCTTTCTGACATGCTTATGACCAATCGGGAGCTTACGGCAGATATTCGGGACAGCTATCTCTCACTGAATTCCCATCAAACAAATAATGTGATGAAAGTCCTCACGATCATCACTTCCATCTTCGCTCCGTTAACGTTTATCGCCGGCATTTACGGGATGAACTTTGAGCATATGCCCGAATTAGCATGGAAGTACGGTTATTTTCTTACGCTGGGGTTGATGGCGGTAATGGGGGGCTCTATGTATATATGGTTTAAGAAAAAGGGGTGGTTTTAATAACTCTTTTTATCTTGTTGCAACATCATTACCGGTCACTAGTTAACGGAAGGTGTGTTTCGATTTCCCTCTACACCTTCCGTTAACCAAATCCTTTTTAAACTTCGGTATCAGGCAGCTGTAAAGCCGCTTCTTCCTTAAGAATGGTGTTTAAATGGTAGACAAGTGTGCGGATAACACGCTGTGGGTCCAGCCGTTCCCGCTCGAACAGGGCATGCACTGCCAGTCCGTCCACCATGGCATACAGCCTTTCGATTTCCATATCTACATCCAGTTCTTCCCGTAAGAAGCCGTACTCTGATAGTGCATGGATGATTTTTTCCATACCTGTAAATAGTGCATTGAACGGTACATGTGCCTGCTCACTTTTATGCTTTACTGAGGCGGCGTAAGCGAACCATACTTCCATCTCCAGCATGCTTTGTTGATCGACAGGCAGTGCCTGGAGCAGCACTTGCAGCACCTGCTCCTGCACAGGCATCCGCTTCTTTAGTACCTCTTCAATCCGCCGATTTACATTTTCCGATACAAGATCCATCGCGTAGACGAGCAGCTCATCCTGATTCGAAAAGTAGTGTCGCAGGGCGCCCAGAGACAGCCCTGCCTTGCTTGCAATATTTCTGACCGTCGCTCCTTCCATTCCTTTCTCCAAAATGACCTGCCATGTCGCCTCCGCGATGGCTTTTTTTCGTTCCGCTACATCTACAATCTTTGGCATATGGTTAGTATAGCAAATCCGTTTTTAAAATACACTTGTATTATTTAAAACAGCATGCTATATTTTAAAAAATACAGCTGTACTAAAAAAAGAGAGGGGCTTTTTATGGGAGGAATCGGATGGCTGATCGTTGGAGCGGAAATCGCCTTTTGGGTTGTGATTCTGCTTGGATTGATCACAAGATATATAGCAAAAAAGAAGAGGCTTGGGCTATTTTTCCTGGCGCTTACGCCGGTGATCGACCTTGTGCTGCTCATTGCCACAGCCGTAGATTTATATAACGGAGCGACTGCTACTACAGTTCACGCGATTGCGGCCATTTATCTAGGGGTTTCCATTGCATTCGGAAAAAGTATGATTGCCTGGGCTGATAGACAATTTATGTATTACATTCTGAGGCAAGGAGAAAAACCTGCCAAAAAGAGCGGTTACGCGCATGCCCGCCATGAGATAAAAGGCTCGCTTCAGCATGTGCTCGCCTTCATGATCGGCGGTGCCTTTATTTTCGGTATTCACCTCTTCATTGCAGACCCCGAACGTACAGCCGGACTGCTGAATCCCCTTCGTATTTGGGCACTGGTTGTCGGAATTGACCTGCTCTATTCAGCCTCCTATTTTTTATGGCCTAAAAGAGCGAAAGAGTAAAATAATTTCACCGTATGACAAAATATTAATAAAATAAGAGGCAGGAATATTGATACCTCAATGTCCCCGCCTCTTTTATTTAATCTCTTTCTTTGAACTTCTATTGCATGCGAGCATATCAATCCACTTAAAAAACGACAAAAAATAATAAGATTGAGCAATCTTTATGTCAAAAGAATGAATCCAAAATAAAACAGCTCTCCTATTTCCCTGAATAGCTTTGAATATTTCTTAATCCTATTTTAAAATATTTTTGATCAATCAACTATGTATATATAATATTTTTTTGCTAAAAAGGAATGGAACTGCAATGCCTATTAATAAAATCGAACAAATGTATATTAAAAATCGACAACACGGCTTAACTAGGCTGCAACAAAACAATTTTTTACAACAGTTAAAAGATATCGATCTTGCGTTAATTATTGCATTGGACAATGGGGATTATGAAAAGGTAATGGACCAGTTAGATGAAGTCTGTTATTTATTCGTCTCTAGTCAAGAAGAAAGCCAAACCATTTTCGCGTTGGAAATTTACTACACAAGCCTGTTGACAATGGTTCTTCGCACTATGCTCAAAAACGGTACGATCACAGAAATTGATCTATCAAATGCTACTTCCCTGATCTCCATTATTAAAAAATGGGATTGTGTGAAAGACTACCTGTATTTCACGCCGTGGTTCATTTCGAAGTTAAAAGAACTGCTTGAAGAAAATACAACAACATGCGTAAATGTCAATTCCTATGTTTATCAAGCGATTCTAATTATTAAGCAGGAGCTCAATAATCCTGCCCTTTCCACTTCCTACATAGCTGACAAACTGGGAATATCAAAAAACTACTTATGCTATTTATTCAAGCATGACTATAATGAGAACCTTACGACGACAATTAATAAACTGCGTTTGAAGCATGCCCTGAATGACATTAAGCTATCCTCGCTTTCCTTACATGAGATTACAGAGAAATACGGCTTCAAATCGCATTCTTATTTTTCGAAAATTTTCAAGGCCCACTACGGTCTTTCGCCTATTCAATACCGAAAAAGATATTTCTTTAGTCAATAGACTGAGGTCCCCCCCTTCTAACAGGAAAATCCAGAAAGAAGGACAGCATAAAGGGTGTAAAACTGGCAGGCGTGTTATTCATTTCATCATTCACACTGCCCATCCTTCCAAAGCTCCGCCGTCCTTCTTGATCTGTCCCCCACTATTTTCCTGGATACCTATTCACACATTTCTTCACATTTTCCTGCTTCCGACAAAAGTGATTTATTTCGTGGACAGAAAGCGGCCTGAGACCGATAGATTAATTTCCCGCAGAAGAGGGATAATCAGGCTTTCTAAACAAAAATATACTGTTTCCCCTGTGATTATTAGACGTTTAGACCTATTCTATTGAAACATATTTTTATATCAGAAAAATATTTTATTAAAATACTAAAGCCGAGCGTAAGTTTCGTCTTATTTATATCGCTTTCTATTTTCTTTTCTAGTCAAAATATACTATTTCCAAAAAATAATGAAAATGCCCTTTCGTTTTAACGATAGAGTTTTTCGGGTAGTAAGCAAAGTAGAGATAAAAATTTACTAGGCAACACGAAAGGAGTTCATCATGAAGACAACTGGAAGAAAAAAATGGATCATTATTAGTGTTCTTGCCCTCATCTTAATTGTAGCGGGGGTTGTATATTATACAACGGCAAGTGCCGGCTATCAGACACTTGAAGATATGAACGACTTCCCGGTACCAAAAACGGCTGAGCTTGTGAAAGACGGGGATCACGCCAAGTCCTACGAATGGGACGGGGTTAGCGCGGCAAACGGCATTTCAAAAGGCTACCAAGCGGTCATTCAAAACCGCGGCTGGGAAGAAACCGCACGTGAAGATAAAACGATCACTTATAAAAAAGGAGATGTTGTTCTCCACCTGACATATGATGATCATTATATTGATATTACGGAAGAGGATAAGTAAAAGGAACAGCCCCCGTGGCTGTTCTTTTTTCTTTTGAAAAACAGCCTATTGACAATTATTACATTTCCCTTTAAAGTAAATAACAATTTTAACCACACAGGCAATGAAGAGGACACGAATCGATAAGAGATGAGTAAAAGAGAGGGAAATCACCGGCTGAAAGTTTCCTGCTTCGGACTTACCGATTTACTACCTCCGAGCTGTGCCGGGAAACCGGTGACGTGAGCAGGCGTTATCTGCGATCAATGAGCTGCTGATTTGCATCGGCAGGAATTTGGGTGGAACCACGGGTACTCAACACATACTCGTCCCTTAGCGGACGGATATGTGTTTTTTTATTTTATTAAAAAGGAGAATGTATATGTCAAATCAACAAGTAATGATTCAATTTCCAGACGGCAAACAGCAATTGTTTGCACAAGGTGTAACACTAACCGATATTGCAAAGGCAATCAGTCCAAGTCTTGCTAAAAAAGCTGTTGCAGGGAGTGTAAACGGCACCACAGTTGATTTGACGCACCCTATTTTCACAGATGCCCAAATTGCTATTTATGATGCAAATTCAGCAGAAGGAATAAAAGTCATTCGTCATTCTACAGCCCATCTTCTGGCGCAGGCTGTCAAAAGACTGTACCCTTCTGTGCACTTCGGCGTAGGGCCGGTGATCGAAAACGGATTTTATTACGATATGGATCTGGAACATTCGTTCGTTCCGGATGATCTGAAAAAAATAGAAGAGGAAATGAAAAAAATCGTTAAAGAAAATCTTACTATTTCCAGAAAGGAAGTGACAAAGGAAGAAGCAGCACAGTTATTTGCACATGACCCGTTGAAGCTGGAGCTGTTAGAAGCGATTCCATCAGGTGAGCCTGTGACGGTATATGAGCAAGGGAAATTTTATGATTTGTGCCGTGGCCCTCATGTACCATCAACAGGCAGGCTTCAGCACTTTACATTAACAAATCTTTCTGGTGCCTACTGGCGTGGAGACAGCAACAATCAAATGCTTCAGCGGATTTACGGCGTGGCTTTTGCCAACAAGGAAAACATGCAAGCGTACTTCACATTTTTAGAAGAAGCCGAAAAGCGCAATCACCGTAAGCTCGGTAAGGAATTAGAGCTGTTTATGTTTTCAGAAGAAGCACCGGGCATGCCGTTTTATTTAGCAAACGGCCAAATCCTTCGAAATGAGCTGGAGTCATTTTTACGTGAATTACAGACAAGATATGATTACAAGGAAGTACGGACACCACTTATGATGAATCAGCGTCTTTGGGAACAATCGGGGCATTGGCATCACTATAAGGAAAATATGTATTTCTCGCAGGTCGATGAGCAGAAATTTGCGTTGAAGCCGATGAACTGCCCGGGGCATATGCTTATTTATAAAAATGAGCATCATTCCTACCGTGATTTACCGATCCGCATGGCAGAATTCGGGCAGGTCCACCGCCATGAATTCAGTGGTGCGCTCAACGGACTGCTGCGTGTCCGTTCGTTTTGCCAGGATGATGCTCATATTTTCGTGAGACCAGATCAAATCGAGGATGAAATTACGCTTGCTCTTCAAATTATTGACCATGTATACCGGGTATTTGGCTTCACATATGAAATTGAGCTTTCAACACGCCCCGGGGACTTTATGGGAGAGCTGGAGTTATGGGATGAAGCCGAGACAGCGCTTGAAAATGTACTGAAAAAATTAGGCTACCGCTATAAGGTAAATGCGGGAGACGGTGCCTTTTACGGTCCGAAGATTGACATTCATATACAGGATGCCATCAAGCGCAGCCACCAGTGTGCAACGGTACAGCTCGATTTTCAGCTTCCTGAAAAATTCGATCTAACATATGTCAATGAACAGAATGAAAAGGTACGACCGGTCGTTATCCACAGGGCTGTATTTGGTTCAATTGACCGTTTCCTCGGTATTTTAATTGAGCATTTTGGCGGTGCCTTCCCTTTATGGCTGGCGCCGAAGCAGGTTGAAGTGATCGGGGTGTCCCCTGCTCATGATGGCTACGTAGAGCAAGTTTATGAACAGCTGCGTCGGGCGGGAATTCGGGTTTCTGTCGATAGAAGACACGAAAAGCTTGGCAAAAAAATTCGGGAAGCCGAATTAAAAAAGATTCCGTATATTCTTGTTTCAGGTAATCAAGAACAGGATAACGGTACTGTGACTGTCCGCTCCTATCATGAGGAGAATTTGAAAACAATGTCTGTGGAGGAGTTTCTGCTGGTTGTAAAGAAAGAGATTGAAGAGAAGATGCTGCCTATGAGTCGGTAGATTCGCGGGTATCTCGATGAAAAGCGCGGGTATTTCCAACTTTTTCTCGGGTAGCAACAATGTCTAAAATGATTCCGATCGATTAATGAAAACAACCGCACCAGGCTGCTTGGTGCGGTTGTTAATATGTAGGGATTTATTTTACTATCTTATCTAAACTTGATTGGACAGATTGCGGCAGGCTCTTGTAGAATAACCCTTTGCATTTGATGTCCAGCAGCCCGGCAACTGCAACGGCAATCCCACCGATTAATAGCACACACTTCTTCATCCTTTTCCAACTCCTTTCACTTAGTAACACTCTCTTTATTATATTCTATTACGCGAATTTTAGGGTGTATTACGCGAATATGAGTTTTCATTGTGCGTTTTTCAGGTATTATTGCGCGAATCACACCTTATAGCCTATATATACAAGGCACCATATTAAAAAATAGATGCCCCATTCCTGCTGGACATCCATTTTCACTACGTAAAATATTCAAATTTAGCCTCTGGAAAGAACTCTTGCATGTATTCCTCAAGGCAATGCTTGAGCTCCTCTTCCTGGTCTTTTTGATAAATATATTTATGGATACCGTACTTGCCCCATTTCACCCGTCGTGCCGATTCATCCAGGTCTAGCTTTGTTTTCGGGTAGTTTTTCATAATGACCTTTTTGGCTGGCTTTGTAAATCGATGCTGGATAAACTCAAATGTTATATCGTCCCTCGCGTCCTTGGGCAGTTCTGCATCCAACCGTTCAAACATATGGCGGTAGCCCTCTTCCCATCCATCATACAAATAAATCGGTGCTACGATAAACCCGAGCGGATACCCTGCCCTCGCTACTTTTCCAGCTGCCTCGATCCGCTTTGCCAATGGAGATGTGCCCGGTTCAAAATTTTTAATCACATAGTCGGCATTTATACTAAAGCGAAAGCGCGTATGCCCGTTATGCCTGGCATCAAGCAAATGATCGACATGATGAAACTTCGTCACAAAGCGCAGCCGCCCTAAATCCGTCTGCCCGAAATGCTCAATGGCCCGCTTCAATGTATGCGTCAAATGATCAAGACCGACAATATCTGATGTACAGGCCGCTTCAAATCGCGTAATTTCTGGAGCCCGTTCTGCTATATACTGGTCGGCAGTATCCAGGATTTCCTCGATATTCACATATGTACGGATGTACGGCTTACTGCCCATTGTCGTCTGTAAATAACAGTAATGGCAGTGTCCCATGCACCCTGTCGCAAATGGAATAGCATATTCGGCTGACGGCTTGGACGTATCAAACTTCAACGTTTTGCGTACCCCGACGACCAGCGTGGACTTTGCCATCCGGTACTTTTGAAAATCATTGTCACCCGGCAGATCCCGCACTTGATTGTGGGACGTTGTATAGCGGATTTCAATCCCCATCTTCTCGTACTTTTCCTTCAGCTCCCTGCCAAGTGGATACTCTAATGCCTGTGGTTCAAAATAAACAAGTTTCGGGACGAATGGTCCGTTCATAGCTTATGCCTCCCCCTGTTATTATTTACTACATCATTTCAATCCGATCCTTAAGCATTAGCTTGTCAAAAGATAGAGAAATTATGTTGTGATGGTTTAATATTTTTTATGTAGCATGATAAAAAAACTGCTCTCTAATAAGGGATTTCTTTTCCCATTTATACTCGTTTAATCATCTTAAACAAAATTTTCTGATTTTAATGAAAAACAGTATTGAATGTACTGGCATGTATCCTGTATATTTAAACTAACCAATGGTCAATAGAGGTGTAATATGGCAGCTAGGAAAAAGGCTCAGGAAGAGTTAACGAAAGAATCCATTGTGGAGACGGCAAACCGTCAGTTTTTAACGAAGGATTTCCACAAAGTATCAATGCGTGCGGTAGCGCAGGAATTAGGTTGTACCCACGGAGCGATCTATCATCATTTCAAAAACAAGGCAGAATTATTTTATGCCGTAGTGGAACGTTATTTCGATGAACTGAACGAAAAGCTTGATGTCTCTTTAGGAAGTGAAGGGCATGCGGATGATAAAATAGTACAAGTATTTTTAGGCTTTATAGAATTTGGATTAGATCACCAAAGCCAATATGAGTTTATGTTCATGATGCGCGATGAAGATACCGACCCGCTAACACAGCATTCCTCCAATAAAAGTTATAATAAATTTTCAGAAACACTGCAGCTGTTAAGCGGCAATACATTGACGCCCTTTACTATTTATGCAGCCTTTATGGCGCTTCACGGTTTTGTAACTCACTACCGAGGCAGGGTAAAAACATATACCGAAGCTGCTGAGGCTGCTGCTCATTTTGCACAATTTTTATTGAAAGCTCTAGATAAAAGCTAGAGCTTCTCTTTCCTCATTAATTGACCAATGGTTAAATAAAAAGGCGGTGTTTGTATGAAAAAAGTATTCGTTGCTGGCGCGACCGGCGGAATGGGATATGCTTTAGTAACGGAGCTGACTTCCCGAGGGATTGAAGTGATAGCATTTGCTAGAACGTTGGAGCATTTAAAAGAAAGATTTAGCAGCAACCCTCTCGTAAATTATATTGCTGGAGATGTTCTGAAACGTGAGGAGCTGCTTCAGTCCGTCCACGGGGCTGACTTCATTATCCATGCAGTGAGCTTCCCTTATGAACAATGGGAGGAAAAGCATATCCCCTGTTTGCAAAATCTATTGGATGCAGCAAAGTCGATAAAGGGGACATTTGTCATGATTGACAATATTTACGCTTATGGCAAAGCAACTTCCCCAGTGAATGAAGATGCTCTTAAGCTTCCGCATACTAAAAAAGGTAAGCTTCGATTATTAATGGCAAAAAAGATCGAAAGCAGCAATGTTCCTTATTTAATATTGCATATGCCTGATTTATTCGGACCCTATGCCATAAACACAGCTTTATATAGTACTTTACAAGCAGTTATCCAGAATAAAAATGCCTATTTTCTCGGCAGAATGGATATTACACGAGAGTTTGCCTATACACTTGATGCAGCAAAGGCAGCGGTTGAGCTATCTTTGGATAAAACGTGTCACTGTCAGCATTGGAACATTCCGGGGTGTTTGAAAATGACAGGCGATGAGCTGCAGGATTTTTTGCGCACCCACTACTCTTACCAAAAAAAATTAAAATCAGCAACATACAGAATGGTTGCATTTTTAGCTGTCTTTTCCCGCTTTATGCGAGAACAAAAAGAGATGATGTATCTAGCCTACACCCCGGTTATCCTTAATAGTGAAAAGCTTGAAAAGGCGTTAGGAACCGTACCATTACGTGATAGGTGGGATAGTTTAAGGGAAACGATAGCATGGATTAAGGAACAAGCTGGTGCCAAGCAGATCGGTTCTCCTTAACGCTACTCTTTCTACAAGCTTAAAAGGCTCGAGCTTATTCACACATAAACCGGGCCTTTTGCATGTTTGTTTGATATGAGCTGTTAATTATTTTCCGCCAGCCGTCCAAGCGGTCCCTTTTCATCGATGATTTCCTGCAATTCATAGAGAGGAATCGGAAACACCGGAAAGCCGTAAACATACGGTGTCAGCTCATACAGTTGAAAATAGATAACAATTGTTTTATCGGCTACATAAAAATCCTGATTTGGCCGAATCGCAGTAAACTCATTGATAAGCGGTATATCTCGTTCTTTTATTTGCTCTCGAATCATCGCAGACAGCTGCTTCACATAGTCGCTTCCCGGCTTGAACAAACTGCCGAGGCTGCATTTTTTCCCCTTCTCCACATCAAAAGTCAGTGATTTTAATATTGTTAAACCATGTGCAGCATGCGCATGGTATGTATAATTGCTGAGTGATAGGCTTAAAACATTGCGCTGATTATTTTTCAGTTCATACGTGCCAAGCATTTCTTCTACGGGGGCATCTTCCATCTCGCCTTCCTGCTGTGCAATCATCACCTCTGTTTCCTTACGGATTGCCTGATTAATGGATAATTCAAGCTGCTCATTTAACATTTGAACGACCTGGGGAATAAAAATCGTCTTCTTCGGACCGCCGCTCATTATAAAGGTAGCGATGTTGACCGGAAAAGGTACAGACATGTTGTCATCCTTTCTTTTTTATAGGATATGCCAGGAAAAACAAAAACCACTCTTTTCCTTTTTCAGTAGTACCGAACCTGCTTTCTGTGCATAATCCTAGAAAGGATGGAAATGTAAATGGAGGGATCAACGTGGTGAATTTCTTTTCTTTTTCCGGTATAGTGATGGCAATCGAAGACTTTGCGGCAGGTAACGGCAGCGGTTGCTATCAATTGATGTCTGTCCAAAATGAGCAGGGCGAAGTTGTTAACTTTGTCATATCCCCTACGACCTATTTTGTTGATCATGCGATGGTATTAACCGGTGACCGTGTCACGGGCTACTATGATGGCGATGCGCCTGCCATTCTTATTTATCCTCCGCAGTATCAGGCGCTCGTGATCGTCAAGGAAAGTCCGTACCAAAATGTAAAGGTAGGCTATTTCGACAACCAGCTCGTCAGCAGTGACGGAGAGCTACAGCTAAATCTGTCACCATATACCGCCATTGTTTCGAGAAATGGGCAGCCGTTTACACGGTACCCGGCAAACCACAACCTGATCGTCATCTATACGGCCAGCACCCGCAGTATTCCCGCGCAGACAACACCGTCTGCTGTCATTGTCTGGTGCTGACATTTTGCCCTCAAGCAGGACACTTGAGGGATTTTTTTGATTATAAGAAGCATGTCCTTACCAAGCGAATGTATATCTGAAAAAAAGATCAGGTATTTATATAAAATATTGATAATGCCTTTCCTACTAATTTACCCGCGGTTTTCAATGAAATCCCCGCGACTCCACCTACTCAAAAAGACTTGCCATAGCAGCAAGTCTCTTAAAAACTTTTCAACGGGCTCATGATCTAAATAAGGTCATCAACGAGCCGAACTGTCTGAGCATGTTGACGCCGTTTTTCACAGTATCTACGTGCCCCATTAAGTTACTTAGGTTGCCGGTCAAGCCTCTAGCACCAAACTGCTGATTAGGATAATAGGCAGCTGGGCCTTGCTGACCATATTGGTTTTGGTTAAAGAACGATTGCCCCTGATTACCGAACGGACCTTGGCTGTAGTAAGGATTGCCCATTTGGTTTTGCTGCTGATTAAACGGTGCCTGCCTTCTAAATGGACTTCCAGGCATTGGGCCTCCCTGTCTGCCGAATGGCGGCGGACCAAAATTTTGCCTGTACCTTGGCGAAAATGGTCCTCTTCCGGGGTTTGGCGGATAAAATGTCATGTCAATTCACCTCCTCTCGTATGGGACTTCAAACTAGTATATGTTTTGTTTCTTTCCTATTTTAGACATTTAGGGAAATGGAAGAAAATTAACATTCCTCTTTCATGTTGTCTGCTGGAGCTTTACTTTGCTGTCCGCTTACTTGTATACATCCCTCTCCAATAGAGGAAAAGAACGAGTTTCCTGTTGGCAGACGGCGGGACGAATCTCTTTTTCCCTCATGGAACCATACACTGTCAGCATCCATATGATACAGATATAATGAATAAAGAAGGTGGCTCTCATGCAGCAATCCAAATATCTTGATTTTCTCGCTGAATTCGGTGTGGGCGGTGCACATCCGGGAGGTATTGAGCTCACAAAGGAAATTTTCAAAAACGAACCGATCCATAGAATGACCCGTGTGCTTGATGCCGGCTGCGGTACAGGTCAAACCGCCGCATATCTTGCCTCCACATACGGAGCAAAAGTAACAGGGATGGACATTAACCCTGTGATGATCGATAAAGCGGTTAATAGAATGAGGCGGAACCGTTTGCCTGTCAATCTGGTGCACGGCTCTGTAGAGGAAATGCCGTTTCCAGATCAGTCCTTTGATATCATTGTTTGCGAATCCGTGCTTGCTTTTGTGGATAAGCCAAAAGCGCTTAGTGAAATGTACCGCGTTTTGCGAAACGGCGGGCGGCTCATTGCAATTGAACTGACGGTCAATGACTTCCTCGAACAAGAGCTTGAAGAAGAGATCAAACAATTTTACGGGTTCGAATCCTTTTGTTCCAAAAAAGACTGGATTGATTGGTGCAAGCAGGCAGGCTTTGAAAACATCCGTGTGAAAAAGAACAAATCGATTCAATCCTCACCTGATTTTCAGCACTCTACAGACATGTCCCCTGAGCTGTATGAAGTCATGGCGGAGCATTTTAACCTTAACCTGGAGTACCAGGATGAGCTTGATTATCGGATTTACTATTGTACGAAATAAACGCTGTTTTCCAACCAAAAAGGATGCAGGTTACCTCTTACAGGCAACTTGCATCCTTTTTCATTTTCAACTATGACAGGCTAGCTTGTCAGCTCGGCATTTTTAAAGGCAGCCTTCTTCACCTCATGGTGGAATTGATACAGCCGTTCAATGCGAACAGGCAGCGGAGGATGTGTAGACATCAGGTGGCTCGCCCAGGCGTAAAAGCCGCCTTCAGCTTTTGCATCCCGGATATATTCGGAAATATCCACCTCTTTCCACAATGTTTTGCCAACCGCCAAAATTGTCAGTGCATTGGCACCGGCATGCGTATTTTGAATATAGGCAGCTGCCATTCGGTCGCAGGTATATTCGCACACTCTCGAATAAGCTTTTCCGAGAAACGGCATCCAGCGGGCAGGAAGGATGACCAGACTTTTTGTAATATGATTTCGCTGGATATGTGCCAACTCATGGGCAATGACAAAATCAAGCTCCATTACATGTCCCTCTTTTGTAATTTCCACTATATCCGCATAGAGAACAACAAATTTCCTGCCAAAAAAGCTTGTCGCAAAAGCATTTAAAATGCCGCCTTCCTGTGTGATATAAATATCAGGTACAACCGGCATCCCCATGTCCCTGGAGATTTTTTCAGCCCTTCCATAAATGTCGGGAAACTGCTTTTTCGTCACCTTCACCGCATTATTCTGAATTTGCCCAATCGCCAATCCGTGGAGCACAACTGTAATGAAAAAGGCTAATAGAATATAGAAAAGTCCAATAATCGAAATAAAAAGCGCCACATATACAAAGAAACTAGCTGCTAAACACAATCCATAGTATACTTTCTCACTATCAAGCACCAGCCGATTTTTCATAAAATCCTCCATTCGTTTACTACACAGTGCCTACCTGAAGCAAAGGGCAGAATTATTTCCATTTTTTTAAAAAAATTCATTTTTATTATAACGGACATGGTTATGGAGTGGCTATATGCTGAACAGTTTAATCAGAAGAGATAAAAACAGGACGTTTCTCATTGATTCTTTTTAACCACAGCAGAAACCTGCATGGATTTCATATATTTTTAGTCTGCTGCATCGTTTTCACAAAAAAACCCTGCTCCGCCATGATGGCAAAGCAAGGTACTCTATTTATTGACGGCGTTCCAGCTCCTGGTATTCCTGCATATACGGACCGCTCTCCGCGACTACCGAATGGTACAGCGCTTTAATCGCCAGGTTTTTTTCGAGGCCCATGTCCACTTTGATTTTCTTCAGCTCATCATGCAGCTCCCGGTGTTGATTGATTAATTTTGTCATCACTGTTTTATTATATTTCATCTTGTCACATCCCTAGTCCATTACTTTGATAAATACAACTTTTAAATAGTTAAACTCAGGGAAGTTATGCGGGACAGGAAAATCCTCCGGCAGCTGATGCTCTTCCAGAATTTTATAGCGTTTATTTGTTTCTTTGAATGCTTTATCAATAAACGTTTTGAATTTTTTCATATTGAAGCTGGCGTTATTCGTAGAAGCAATGATCATGCCGCCCTCATTCGTAATTTTCAGCGCATCTTTTAACAGCTTCGGATAATCCTTTGCTGTACTGAAGGTCATTTTCTTTGTCCGTGCAAAACTTGGCGGATCCAGTACGACGACATCAAACTTCAGGTCATGCCGCGCCGCGTAGCTGAAGTAATCAAAGACATTCATCACTTTAATATCCTGGGATTCGTAATCGATGCCGTTCACTGCGAACTGCTCAATTGTTTTGGGAAGGCTGCGTTTTGCCAAATCCACGCTTGTCGTTCCGGCAGCTCCGCCAAGAGCAGCGGCTACAGAAAACGCGCCTGTATAGGAAAAGGTATTGAGCACCGTTTTGCCCTCTGCATAGTGATCACGCAATGCTTTGCGGACATTGCGCTGGTCAAGGAAAATCCCTGTCATCGCCCCATCATTTAAATCAACCGCAAAGCTCATGCCGTTTTCCAAAACGATGAGTGGGAAGTCTCCCTTTTCCCCCGATACGTAATCATCCTTCTCCACATATTGGCCGTTTGTATCAAAGCGCAGTTTCTCATACACACCGCGTGTATTTACCACTTCATTCAGTGCCTCGTAAATATCCTCCCGGAAGGAATAGATGCCTTCACTATACCAGCTCACCATGTAAAAGCCATTGAAGAAATCGATCGTCAAACCGCCAATGCCGTCTCCTTCTCCGTTAAAGACACGGAAGGCTGTCGTATCCTCAGATTCATAGAAACTCGCACGCTTCTCTGCTGCTGCCTTTAGTTTCTTTGCAAAAAATTTCTTGTCGATCGTTTCTTTTTCCTTACGCGTCAATACCCAGCCGATGCCCTTATTTTGCGCACCATAATAGCCTGTAGCAATATAGCCGCCGTTTTTATCGACAAGGTGCAGCAGGCTGCCCTCTTCAATCGTCACTTCCGGCATCTCTACTGCGTCTTTTAATAGTAATGGTTTGCCGTTTGTCAGGTCTTTAATCGCCGCTTGTTTTACTTGTAATTCTACTAACTGTCTCATCTAGTCATCCTTACTATCATGTTATCACTCTATTATGGCATTTTTTTATGAAAAAAGCGAAAAAGAAAGGAAGACCCACCAGCAGCCCTCCTTTCTATGATTCATATATCGCTTAATTACTACTATCCCATCAGGTTGTTCTTTCGCTGTTTACTCATAATTAGTGAACAAGTCTATTATCTCTTCGTAAGATTTCCTACCAATTGATCGCTGTAAGGAGCATAGCGCTTGTACAAATCGTCTCTTCGCGTCCGGTCCTTAAAAGTCGGGGCAGCACCTATTTTTCGGTTTTCATATAAATGATCGATGTTTACAGATGCGGTAATAACCGTCGGGGTATGATCAGAAGCTTCTATAACAACCCCATTTCCAGACCAGCGCATATCGCATGGACTAATAATGGAAGCCCGCCCATAGCCTGGCGGTAATAGATGGCCCCCTTTGCTGACGGATGGGCAATGGACGACATATACTTGATTTTCGATTGCCCTTGCCTGTGCACAATGGCGTACCCGCCAAAAGCCTGATTCCGTAAATGTATAGGATGGACAAAAGATAATGTCAGCCCCCTGCAAAGCAAGAATGCGGGATACTTCTGGAATTTCCGCTTCGTAGCAATTGGCGATACCGATTGTTACCGGGCCTGCCTGAAAGACCTCCAACGTATCCCCTTCTTTTGTATCCCACTCTGCCTCCGCCGGAAAGATATGCGTTTTTTCATGTCTGCCGACAAGCCCTGTTTCGTCAAAGAGAGAAGTCACATTCATAATATTCCCTTCCCGTTCTTCTAGATGACTCCCTGCTATAATGACTTGTTTTTGCTTCTTGGCAAGGCCTGCAAACAGATGGTGAACCTCTTCTTGGAACTCAGTGAGTCGCTTAAGTCCCTTGATCCCCACATTGGATGCATCATCAAAAGTACCGACTAATCCAAGTGTAAATAATTCAGGAAATAATACATAATCGCTGTCTAACGGAACCTCTGACAGCATAGCTTCTACCTGCTGACTGAATTCTTCAAATGAACGACATTCTTTTACTTCAAACTGGCAAACAGAAATTTTTACTTCCTTCATCCCAACCCCTCCGATCGAAAGAATAGAGGCATGCATACCTCTATATTTACTGCTCCACCGTTTCCCGGCAAAGGTTCAGTACGGCATTCAGCAATACATTGGCACCTTTTGTACAATCTTCATACGATGTATATTCGTCCTCGCGGTGGCTATATCCTTTTTCACTCGGCACAAATATCATGGCAGATGGTATAAACGAAGCGATAAATTGTGCATCATGCCCTGCTCCGCTGTACATTTTATATTCTTTATAATGAAGGTCCTGACTGGCTTTTTCCACAGCTCCCACTACCTTCTCATCAAATAGTACCGTATCCCGGTCCCATAGCCGGTTTGATGATACGGAACATGCATGAGACGTTTCAGGCAATTGCTCCACAATATGTGAAACCGCTGCAATAACAGCCGGATCATGATGACGGGCCTCTAATGTGAAGACAACATGCGATGGTATAACTGTATGGATATTCGGATAGGTATTCATACGGCCGATTGTATAGACAAGCGATTCATCCAGCTGTTGCAGCTTCTCCTGCATTTCTACGATTAAATTGGCGGCTGTAAACATCGGGTCCTTCCGCATGGTGATCGGTGTGGTACCTGCATGGTTTGATTCCCCCTGCACCGTAATTTCATAGCACACCATACCAAGAACCCCTTCTACAACACCGATATCAAGGCCCTTATGCTCCAATACCGGTCCTTGCTCGATATGAAGCTCGATATACGCCGTGGCTTCTTTAAGGCGATTTTCCATTTGTCCTTCAAAGCCGCTTTCCTTCAATGCCTGGGCAAACGTAATGCCATTACGGTCCTGAGAGGCAAGCATCTTTTCCTTCTCAAATTTTCCGGATAAAACCCCTGAAGCCATTAAAGAAGGCTCAAATCTTGCGCCTTCCTCATTTGTGAAGTTCACAATCGTAATCGGATAATCCAGCTCTGTATTCGTTTCTTTCAATGTATAAACGGTCTCAAGGGCAGTCAAAACCCCTAAAATACCGTCATAGCGGCCTCCCTTCACTACTGAATCCATATGGGAACCGAGCACAATAGGAGGCAAGGCTTTCTTGCCTGGGAGGGTCGCATACATATTTGCCATATCGTCATATGTCACGGTCATCCCAAGCTCTTCACATAATGCCTGCAAATATTTCCGTGCTTCCATATCTTCCTGTGATAAAGCAAGCCGCGTTACACCATTATTTTCTGTTTTTCCAAATTGACTAAACCGCTCGATTAACGATTGAAGACGAGCTTGATTACATGTTTTCATCAGAGGCCTCCTTAATTTGTCACCGGTTCATTGACTACTTCGTTTTCATTTTGTTTTCGGACAATCGAATTCGTTGCCAAGCTAACCGTTACCCCTACGATTATATTAATAATAATCGCAACAAAGCCCATATTGATATCATTGATGACACTTGGAATATTCGGGAAAATATTCACTAATTTAAAGGATGTAAGCGCATTGAACAAGACAATCGATACCCCGGTTACAATCCCTGCCGTTGCCCCGTATTTATTCATAAATCTGGAATGGTAGAAGCTAAAGATAATAGCCGGCACCAATTGTGTAATGAGCCCGTAGGACATAATATTCAATATGGCAAGCGCATTTCCTCCCTTTAATGTGAAAAGGTATGCTGTAAAAATAATTAAAATAACAAATACTTTTGATACTGTTAGCTGCTGCCGGTCTGTTGAGTTTGGCTTGAGCAGCTTGTAAAAGCCTGTCATTAAACCGATTGCTCCGGACATAATCATGACCGATACCGGTACAAGCGCGGTTAATAGCCCCGCCCCTCCGACTATTCCGACTACCCATGGATCAAATGTTTGCATCACGAGACGCAGCAGCGATAAATCGCCGTCTGCCCCCTGTAATCCTGGTACCTGCAAAATCGCTGCAAAGCCGATAAAGAAGGCAAACAAGATCAGAATTGTATAAAGAGGAAGTGTAACGGCATTTTTTTTCAATGACCGCTCGCTCTTGGCAGATAAAATAACGCTAAATGACTGCGGCAGTAAATAGAAACCAAAGGCATTTAACACAATCGTAGAAATAAACCATGCCGAGCTATACCCTTCCGCTTCCAGTGAAAGCGCTTCCGGCTTTGCCGCCTGCACTGCCTCAAACATTGGCTGGATACCGCCAAAATAATGATACGGAATATAGATTCCTAAAAATACGATAACGATTAAAATCATAATATCCTTTAATACCGCCGTCCATGCCGAACCATGAATACCTGAAATGACGACATATATAGTTACGATGACAGCTCCGATCGTAGAAGCCAGTATTGGTGTAATTGCACCGTATGATGCCTCTGACACGATGATTCCCAGACCCTTTAGCTGAATGACGATATAAGGAATGAGGGCAATCGTACCGATAAAGGCAACAACTACGCCAAGCCCTTTACTGTTATAGGATTTCATAAAATATTGGGGCTGTGAAATGACATTATGCTGCTTTGCAAAACGCCAGATTTTCGGGATAATCCAATACGACAAGACGTAAGCTAAACAAATATAAGCGGGTACATAATAGGCAGCTGACCCATGGGAATAAGCCCAGCCGCTCCCTCCTAAAAAGGTAAAGGTCGTATAGACTTCCCCTGCAATCAATAAAAACACGAAAAGTGTTCCAAAGCCTTTGTTTCCTACTGCAAATTCATTGACGTTCATCTTTTTTCCACGCGTGGCCCGTATCCCTAAATACAAGGCGATCGCTGCAAAGAGGAAAATAATAAGAAGGGCTGCATTCATTCCACTTCACTCCCTTCATTTTCCGGATCCAGCTTGTAGACAATCAATAAAATGAGGGAGGAAAGAAGCATCCATAAGACAATCCAAAAGAGCAAAAACGGCAGACCGAATACATAAGGCTCTGCCCGGTTCGCCCAAGGCAGTAATAGACACATACCGATAAACGGAATGATTAACAGCAGCTGAGCGTATTTTCTCATGTATTCACCCCCGCATGCTGCCTGGAATAAACAACCTCTCCGTCCAAAATGGTCATTTCCACTTCTACATTCAATAAATCTTTCGCCTGTCGGTCCAATATGGAAGTATTTAAGACAGCTAAATCTGCTAATTTTCCAACTTCTATACTTCCCTTGATATCTTCCTCTTTACTGGCATAGGCTGCATTGATTGTATATATCTTAATAGCGTCATGGAGTGTAATCCGCTGTTCCTGACCAAAAGGTGTGCCCTTTTTCGTTAAACGTTCTTGAGCCATATACATACCGGCAAAAGGATTGGCTGTAGTAATCGGTGCATCAGACCCTGCTGTGACCACTATTTCTTGGTCCAACAGTTGTTTAGCCGCATACATATAATCCGTTCGCTTTCCGTAATTTTGGATATAACTCTCACCAAATTCATAAGGGAATGAAGGATTCAGCACCGGGATTACGTTCAGCTCGCGAACGCGCTTTTGCAGGTCAGGAGGACATACCCCTAGATGTTCAACACGATGACGGTGATCCTGCCGGGGATACTGTGTTTGCAGCCGCTCGATAACATTCAAATACTGTTCAATCGCCTTGTCACCCTGGGCATGCACGGTAAGCTGATATCCCTTTTGATGTGCAGGCAGGAAAATATCGTATAATTCGTCTTCTGTATACTGCAGATAGCCATAGTTTTCTGCATCACTGTCATAAGGCTCACGCGTAGCAATTGTCGGCCCTGTACTGCTGCCGTCTGTAAATAACTTGGCTGGTCCAATTGTAAAGAATTCATTCCCTGTATAGGTAACGACTCCTGAGGAAATCATCGTTTTTGTAAATGCTTCACAATCATTCAGCGTACCGATCATTGCATAGACACGAAGCTTTAATTGTTTATTATGAGAAGCCTGCTGCATAATGCGGAAGCTGTCGGCATCAAACCCACCTGCATCATGAATACTCGTAATGCCATAGGAAAGCAGCTTATTCTGCGCCTTTTCAAGTGCTTTATATAATTCTTCTTCACTATAGGTAACATGCTGGTTAAATTGGAGGAAGGCATTTTCTATTAATCGCCCCGTCAGTTGCCCAATTTCATCTTTTTCAATTGTTCCACCATGTGGACTTGGTGTGTGTTTATCAATCCCCGCTAGTTTCATTGCAGCGGAATTAACTACCCCAATATGCCCGCATGTTCTCGTGATGATAATGGGATGCTCTTCTGATATAGCATCAAGCTCCTCGAGTGTAGGATATCTTTGCTCCTCCACCATTACTTCGTTAAAGCCAAATGCGCGAACGATTTCTCCGTTGGGAGCATCTGCTACAGTTTCTTTTATTCTCTCTATGAGGTCTGCTACAGATGGAATAACAGGATTTTTACAATTGATATGGATTAGCGTATTGCCATATAAAAATAGATGCATATGTGCATCGATCAATCCAGGAAGCACTGTTTTACCATCTAAATCAACGACCTGTGCTTCATTGTTCAGCAACTTTTGTATTTCCTCTGTCGTTCCCACTGCACGTATACGATTTCCTTCTATTAAGCATGCTTCATAGATGTCACCGTGCTCATTTTGACTAATTACTTCCCCACCTAAAAATGCCAATTGTTTCATCATTTCTCCCTCCCCAAGCTTGTACATGATACACTCTTATATTTGAAAATATATCATAATGGTTTCACAACCTGATATAAACAAAATGTAAAAAATATACCTCTTCCATTTTACATTATGTTATATTTTTGCTATATCATTACGTTTTCTTCTATTTCACCTTACTTGCTTTTTCTGTAAAAAGCGAGTGTGTCATCTCATATATCAGATAGATTTATTCCAGTAAATAGAATTGAAGGGATGGGTTCAGTATGTCATTTTCATTTACAGTGAAAGAGCTGCTCACGAAAAGTCACTTTCCAAAAGCGTCCTTGATTTCAGGAAAATCAGGCCTGAAACGCCAAATAAAGTGGGTACATATTTTGGAAACTATGACAATAGAAGAACTAATTAAAGGTAATGAACTGATCCTGACAACAGGTATCCAGCTAAAAGAGGAAGCAACCTTTCTACGTTTTGTCCAGCAATTGATTGATAAGCAGGCAGCTGCCCTTTGCATTGAGTGCTGTGAAAATATCAAAAGCGTTCCAGCCTCTGTACAGCAATTAGCTGAGCAGCATAACTTCCCCATTCTTGTATTTAAAGAAGTCGTGCCTTTTATCGAAATTACACAATATGTCCATACGCACGTAATCAATGAGCAATTTAACCAAATTAAGCGGCTGGAGGATTACGCACAGGAGATCAATAAATTAACGTTAAAGCTAAATCATTACGAACAGATTTTAGTCCGCCTTCACCAATTTTTAAACGTGTATGTCGTATTTCATGTACATGGCCAGCAGCCTCTCTACATCCCAAGTTACGGACAAACTGTCTATGAACAGTTATGTAAGCAAACTGGCAGTGAAAAGGTGGTGCCTTACCTGGCGAAATGCGATGTGATGATTTTGGAGGAAAGCTATGGCGAGGTTTGTATATATAGTGATGCAAGAGAAATCACAGAATTTGATACACTCGTACTTGATCGTACAGTTATTGCCCTCTCTCAATACTTACTGCGCAGCCTCTACACAGAGGAAAAGCAAAATATGGAATACCGCACATTCCTTGAATCCTGGCTGGACGGGTCCGTTGAGACGCAGCAGCTGACCGCTTTTTTAAATGAACAGCACAACCCAAAGCTATTAAACTGTACCTATTTTGTCTTGATTGAAAAAATCCAGACGTCCAAGCAAACAATTGATTTGACCTACTATAAGCTGTATTCCCGCGGGATTTTTGAAAAAAGCGGCTTTACGATTTTTATCATTGAATCACGACAACAGCTTGTCTATATAATCGCGGATAGTATGGAGAAGGACTTGAAGCGCCGCATTACAAATTGCATCGAGAAATTACATACATTCAGGAAAAACCATAATTACAGCCAGTTAAAAATAACGACTGCGGTGGGACAAGTAGTAGAAGATCTTCACCTCGTCGCGCAAAGCTTTGAAACAGCCACGGACACGCTGCTGATCCGGAAAAATGCCAGACAGCTTTCCTATTTTTATGAAGACCTATACGTATACCAGCTTATTTTGCAGATGCAGAAAAATCAGCCGATTATGGATATGGCAAAAAAGCACTTGAAGGCACTGTATGCGTATGATGCCAAGCATAAGGGACAGCTGATCCAGACATTGCAAGTGTATTTGCAGTGCAACTGCATGAAGCAAGAAACGGCGGAAAAATTATTTATCGTCCGTCAAACGCTGTATCACCGACTTTCCAAAATTGAATCCTTCCTTGGTGCTGATTTTATACTGCCTCCTAAACGCCTGGCACTTGAGCTGATGCTTCTTGCCACACAATACAACTTTTATGACAGTGAGGAAGGGACTGTATGACCAGCAGCTTTACGAGAAAAGGAGTGTTTAGCCGGAGTTTTTGTTTGCTAGTAACTACCTAGTCCCCCTCTTGAGGGGGCATATTTTTTCTAACCGGCGGAGGCAACACATGTATTGGTTAAAGTCTTTGCCAAGTTATATAAAAGTTTCGCTACAGTTTTCCCTGTCTAAAAGTAGAATTAAGCATTTTTAAAAATTCCTTTAGTGCAAACGATTGGTAGGCATCTTTCTTTGTAATAATGCCTATTTTCCAACATAAATCAGTGTTAGCAATGTCTATAATTTTAATATTTTTGTTATTTTGTCTTTTATAAATCGATTTAGGAAGTAAAGTGATGCCAAGTTTGGATGATATAAGCTCAATAATTAAATCCCATTGCGAACTTTGATAAGAGATGGAGGGAGTGAATCCGCTTCTTTCGCATGTTTGAATAATGTAATCATGTAAAGTGAAATCTTTTGAGAATATAATGAATTTCTCGTCTTTTAATTCATTCAAAGTAATGCTGGTCCTTTTAGCTAATTTATGATCCTTGTGGAGGAATAAAGCAAATTCATCTTGGATAAATGGAGAGATATTTAATTTCTCCTCATTAACCGGTAATACTACTATGCCCACATCCAACTGTGACTCCTCTACAAGTCGCCCGATAACCTTGGCACCTTGTTCTACCAACTGTAGAGACACATTCGGATAATGTTTATAAAATTCATTGGCGATTTTAGGGAAAATTAAAGTACCAATTAGCGGTGGAATCCCGATTTTAATTTCACCGGTAGTTACATTTCTGAGATCATCTAAAAGAAGATTCATCTCAGTCAATGCAGCAAATGCCTTTTGACTTTGCTGGTACACAACTTTTCCGGCATCAGTAAGAAATAAATGTCTTGTTGATCGATCAAATAAATCGACGCCGAGTTCATTTTCAAGTTTTTTAATAGCTTTACTTAAAGAAGATTGAGTCAGATAAGAATGGGCAGCGGCATTCGTAAAGCTTTTATGATTAGCGACTTCCATAAATGATTTTAAATCTCGTAACTCCATACATATCCCCTTTCATTTATTCCTTTTCTTCATAAAAAATATGATTTTTAGTCATTTTACATTCAAATTATTTCAAAGTAAAATATTTTATAATAATAATTTCTTGATTGCTACACCTAAAAAATATTATTTTTTTGCTTTTTTAAATGAAAAACGGGATAAAATGATTAATTTGAAAATTCAAGAAATAATAGTCTGAATATAAATTATTTTATCTGAACAATTCCTTATTCTTACTAATCCCGGTTCGTTGAATGAAGTAAAACAGGTGTTAACAGTAATTCCTGAAATTATTTAGAACAAAGTGAAAGAGGTGAAATCATTGCTTAGTATAATTGTCGGTTTAGTTTTATTAATGGCCCTCGCCTATTTAGGATGGTCTATTATTTGGGTAGCTCCATTAGCAGCTGGTGTCGTAGCCTTAATGAGTGGGTTAGACGTTTTAGAAGCATATACAGATACCTATATGACCGGTTTAGTTGGATTTGTGCAGAAGTGGTTTCCTATTTTCTTATTGGGAGCAGTTTTTGGCAAATTGATGGAAGAAACGGGTGCAGCTAAATCTGTTGCTAAAAAGGTAACGCAGCTAATAGGTAAAAAGAGAGCAATTCTTGGCGTATTAATTGCAGCAGCTTTATTGACATATGGTGGAGTTAGTCTATTTGTAGTTGTTTTTGCAATTTATCCGATTGCACTTCAATTATTCAGAGAAGCAAATATCACAAGAAAATTACTTGTGCCAACATTTGCACTTGGAGCCTTTACATTTACCATGACATCTGTTCCAGGTACGCCACAGATCCAAAACTTAATCCCAATGGATTATTTCCATACTACCCCAACAGCTGGGCCAATTATTGGGATTGTAACAACGTTAATCATGGCAGTTGGTGGATATCTTTGGTTGGCTTATAGAGCAAAGTCCCTTACTGCAAAAGGAGAGGTCTATACAGAACCAAATGAGGATTCTTCTGAGGATACAAAGGATGAAGAAAAAATTCCAAACTGGATTTTATCTTTAATCCCTCTCATCGTCGTTGTTATTTTCTTAAATATTGTAAAAGTAGAAGCAATATATGCTTTATTACTAGGTATTTTAAGTATTATGATTATCAATTTCAGGGATTATAAAAAATTTATATTCTCGATTAACGAGGGCGGTAAAGGATCAGTTATGGCGATCCTTAATACAAGTGCTGCTGTTGGTTTTGGTGCAGTAATAGCAGTGGTACCTGCATTTGATACGATTACATCTTGGTTACTTAATATTTCTGATAATCCATTAGTTGCTGAAGCCCTTTCTGTACAAATTATGGCGATTATTACCGGGTCTGCTTCTGGTGGAATGGGGATCGCCCTGACAACGCTGGGCGATACTTTTTACAATGTTGCCCAAACAACTGGTATTAGTCCTGATGCGTTACATAGAATTGCCGCTGTTGCTTCAGGAGCGTCTATCTTCCCGAACAACGGTGCGTTATTAACATTAGTAGCGGTTACGGGTTTAACTTTTAAGGATACTTATAAAGATGTATTTATGGTAGCTTTCTTAATCCCTTCCATTGCATTGATTGTTGGTGTAATCATGGGAGCATTTGGATTAGTTTAACTTAGAATTTTTATGTACCGCATGCAATGTTGCAACATTGTGTTAGGTACTGAAAGTTATAGATGTTTTGATCTCTTGTTTATGTAGGCTCGCGTGCGTGCTCTATCATATCGTAGTAGATTACTAGCATTAAAAAATGATCACTCAAAATTAGGAGGAATTTTATTATGGTTGAAAACAAAGTAGTTATTATTACAGGCTCTGCTCGCGGGATTGGATTTGAAATTGGTAAACACTTTGCTGAAAATGGAGCAAAAGTAGTTCTTTCTGACATTAATGAAGAAGCGGTAAAGGAATCTGCTGAATCATTAAAGAATTTAGGTTACGCTTCAATCGGAATTAAAGCGGATGTTACAAAAGAAGCAGATTTACAAAACTTAGTGCAATTAGCAAAAGAAACATTTGGAACGGTGGATATTGTTATTAATAATGCCGGATTGCAATATGTAGCACCATTAGAAGAATTCCCAACAGAAAAATTCGAGTTAATGCAAAAAATTATGTTAACTGCACCTTTCATTATTACGAAAACAGTTTTCCCAATTATGAAAGAGCAAGGGTTCGGCCGTATTATTAATATTGCATCAATTAACGGTTTAATTGGGTTTGCAGGTAAAGCAGCATATAACAGTGCTAAACACGGTGTTATTGGTTTAACAAAGGTTGCTGCATTAGAAGGTGCCGAGCATGGTATTACTGTTAACGCATTATGCCCAGGCTACGTAGATACACCACTAGTACGTGGTCAAATGGAAGATTTAGCGAAAACACGTAATGTTCCAGTAGAAGATGTGTTAGCTGAAGTTCTTCTTCCTATGGTTCCTCAAAAGAAATTATTGGATGTTAGTGAAATTGCTGATTATGCTCTGTTCTTAGCAAGTGATAAAGCGAAGAGCGTGACAGGACAAGCAGTAGTAATTGATGGCGGTTACACAGCTCAGTAAATTCAGAAAAGAAAATAAATAAAATAATTTAGATGAACCCTACTATCAATACATCTGATTGATAGTGAGGTTCATTTTTAGCGTTTTTTCCCTACAATTAATAATTTAATAAACGGTTGTTTATAGAGGGTTTGGGAAAATTGATAATCAAACTATATGAGGGTGAAACGAATGGATTTATTAATTATATTATTTGCACTAGGATTATTAATGTTTGCTGCTTATCGTGGTTATTCTGTCATTTTATTTGCACCGATTGCTGCCCTATTAGCCGTTTTATTTGTTGATCCTGTAAATGTATTGCCTTTTTATTCAGGTGTGTTTATGGATGCAATGGTCAGTTTCATAAAAAATTATTTTCCTGTCTTTTTATTAGGGGCCGTTTTCGGGAAAGTGATAGAAATGTCAGGAATTGCCGAATCGATTGCTAAGACAATTGTTCGATTAATTGGTACTAAACAAGCTATGTTGACAATTGTTCTATTGGGTTCCATATTAACTTATAGTGGCGTAAGTTTATTTGTAGTCGTATTTGCCATTTATCCTTTTGCTGTTCAATTATTTAAGCAAGCTGATATTCCTAAACGACTTATGCCGGCTACTATTGCACTTGGAGCATTTACGTTTACTATGGATGCTTTACCAGGAACACCTCAAATACAAAACGTAATTCCAACATCTTACTTTGGTACAGACATTTATGCTGCACCAATTCTCGGAATCATCGGCTCTTTTTTTGTTTTATTTGTTGGTTTAACCTACTTAGAAATAAGAAAGAGACAAGCTAAAAGCGCCGGGGAAGGATACTACGGATTTGCAGATGATATGTCTCCTGCTCTTGGAGGAGAGGAATCTCATAATAATGAGGATGTTGTTCCGGATCTAAGTTCCCATCAATCTGTATTCAGACAAATTTTAGCGTTTGTTCCACTTGTGCTAGTGGCATTTATGAATAATTATCTCACAAAGGCTATCCCGCTATGGTATCCAAATGGTTTTGATTTCTCGTCTAGTGGACTCACAAAATATACAGTTGATGTCGCTGCAAACACCTCTATTTGGGCAGTTGAAATAGCGTTAGTCGTCGGAATACTAACGGCACTTGCTTATGATTGGAAACGTGTATCCAAAAACATGAAAGAAGGAATAAATAACAGTATTGGTGGATCACTGCTTGCTGTTATGAACACTGGTTCTGAATACGGGTTTGGCGGCATTATCGCTGCTCTTCCTGGATTCGCTAAAATCAGTGATGGCATATCCGGAATATTTTCAAATCCACTTATCAATGGTGCATTTACTACTAGTACACTAGCAGGTATAACAGGTTCTGCCTCTGGAGGTATGGGAATTGCATTAAGTGCTATGGCCGATCAATATAATAAGACAATTGCGCTGGCGGATATTTCACCTGAAGTGATGCACCGCGTGATCGCGATGGCATCCGGTGGTATGGATACGCTTCCTCATAACGGTGCCGTCATTACATTACTAGCAGTTACAGGTTTAACACATAGACAATCCTATGGTGACATTTTTATGATTACTATCATTAAATCATTAGCTGTATTAGTCGTAATAGGAATCTATACGTGGTTTGGAATTAGATAACTTTGAAGATATCTACCTATTTTTAAAATAGGTGTTTTTATCTCTTTATACAAAGATAAGAATAGATTTTTACATAATGTCACTTAACTAACCCATAAAAAAGAGATATAGTCAAATGAGTTTTTACATTCATTTGGCTATATTTTTTTATTGCTATAGAAACTATAGATTTTTTGCCTATGGATAAAATAGAGCACAGTTGTCTAGGAAACCACGTTACATCCTCGAGATCGTGGTCTGCTCCCTAGGCATAAGTGATGGAACGTTTACTTTTGCTTCAGGCTCGCAAGCAGCTTGCCGGATATGAATGAGTGCTTTAGCGTATTTTTCTTTTTTTACAAACATCGATATGTTGCTTAAAATTATTTAATTTTAAGGTGTTAACTGTTCATATACAAAAAACATTATAAAAAGGACTTGGTTTTTAATGAGCCAAGTCCCTTTATTTGTCACTCATATTGCCCATTGTCGTCTCGACTACAATCCCCCGCCTCCCTTCCTGCATATTTATCTACAGCATTTACATACCATTTTCTTATACAGATTGTCCCCTTTTCTCTCACGCTTTTTTGAGTAATAGGGCAATATGTGAAACCATCCTCTTTTAATATGTTACAGATTGTAAGATGCCGGGCAATCCAAAACATTGCACAATAAAAGAGAAAAGAATTTATCCAAAGGAAGTGAAAAGATGAATTTACAGGTTGGGACAAATTTAACGCAAAAAGATGAGCAGTTCCTATGGCATGCTATGAAGGCTTATAATCCGGAGGCAACAATGATTATTGAAAAGGCGGAAGGTTCATGGCTGACAGATATAAACGGCAAGCGCTACCTCGATGCGATGTCGGGCCTTTGGTGTGTAAACGTCGGGTACGGGAATCAGGAAATTGCCAATGCCGCCTATGAGCAATTACTGAAGAACAACTATACCCCGCTTTCGATGAGTCATCCATCCGCTATTGTTTTAGCGGAAAAGATCAGCGACATGCTCGGTGATGATTATGTTGTTTTCTTCTCAAACAGCGGGTCTGAAGCGAATGAAACAGCCTTTAAAATCGCAAGGCAGTACTTCCAGCAAAAAGGCGAGAACAACCGCTATAAAATTGTCTCCCGCTACCGGGCTTATCACGGTAATACGATGGGCGCTTTGGCAGCTACGGGCCAGGCGGAACGAAAATATAGATACGAGCCGTTAGCACCTGGCTTCCTACACGTAAAGGCGCCGGATCAGTACCGATTCCCTGAGGAAAGCAGCAATAACCCGTTAGAACTTTCTTCGGTTAAAGCAATCGATGAGGTCATGACATGGGAATATTCGGATACGATTGCGGCTGTGATTGTCGAACCGATTATCACAGGCGGCGGTGTCATTATGCCGCCGGATGATTACCTGCAAGGTGTACAGCAAGTCTGTCAAAAGCACGGGGCCCTATTAATTGTGGATGAAGTCATTTGCGGATTCGGCCGGACTGGTAAAGCATTTGGCCACCAGAACTACGGTGTAAAACCTGATATCGTCACGATGGCAAAAGGACTGACAAGTGCTTATATGCCGCTCTCTGCAACGGCTGTCCGCCGTGAAATTTACGAGGCGTTCATGAGCAATGGCCAATATGACTTCTTCCGTCATGTCAACACGTTTGGCGGTTCCCCTGCTGCCTGTGCAGTAGCACTGAAAAACCTGGAAATCATGGAGCGTGAAAATCTCTTCAGCCGGTCAGAAGAGATGGGAGCCGTATTACTGAAAGAGCTGAAAAACAAATTGGCCGCCCATCTAAACGTCGGAGATATTCGCGGAAAAGGCCTTCTTATCGGTATAGAGCTTGTAGCTGACCGAAACACGAAGGAGCCTCTTGATGTAGCGGTTGTAAACAATATTATTGCCCACTGCAAAAATAATGGGCTGATCATTGGGAAAAATGGCGTGACAGTAGCCGGCTACAATAATGTCCTGACCTTATCCCCTCCTCTTATTATTTCACTCGAAGAAAAAGATTTGATTGTATCGAAGCTGACAGAAGCAATCGAAGCACAACAGTAAGGGATTGTAGAAACAACAAACCGCATAACAACATACGACAATCCAACTTAACTTGTTTTATGACGAAGGGAGATTGATTTCATGACAAATAGTACATCTGTAAAAGAGCTATCTCATTTTATTGGCGGCCAGCAGGTAGCCGGCGCAAGCGGGCGCTTCTCTGACGTGTACAATCCCGCAACAGGCTATGTTATTGCCAAAGTACCATTAGCATCAGTAGCAGAAGTAAAGGCAGCTATTAAAAAAGCGGGCGAGGCATTTCCTGCATGGAGAGACCTAAGTGTAGCAAAACGGGCAGAGGTTGTCTTGAAGTTCCGTAATCTGCTCGCGGCCAATATAGAGAAGGTAATCGACCTAATCTGCACAGAAAGCGGCAAGACCGCGGAGGATGCAATGGGTGAAATAACGCGAGGTCTAGAATCGGTCGACTTGGCGATCAGCGCCCCGCATCTCATGAAAGGGGAATATTCCGTCAATGTCGGCGGCGGCATCAATGCTTATTCTGCCAAATATCCGTTAGGTGTGGTTGCTGCGATCGCTCCGTTCAACTTTCCTATTATGGTTCCGCTTGCACAAACGAGCATGGCTGTAGCTGTTGGGAATGCCGTCATTTTAAAGGCTTCAGAGCGTGTGCCGATGACAGCCCTTTATATTTCCGAGCTATGGAAGGAAGCAGGCTTGCCGGATGGGATCTGGACAGTCGTGAACGGCGATAAAGAGGCCGTGAATGAACTACTGCAAAACCCGGCTGTTGAAGCGATTTCATTTGTCGGTTCAACACCTGTGGCACGCTATATTTATGAAACGAGTGCTAAATACGGCAAACGGGTTGTCGCATTAGGCGGCGGCAAAAACAATATGGTCGTCATGCCGGATGCCGATCTGGAGCAGGTAGCCAATGCCTTTATCAGTGCCGGTTACGGAGCGGCTTCTCAGCGCTGTATGGCGATTTCTACGTTAATGGCAGTCGGTCAAAACACGGCTGACCGTCTCGTTGACATTTTAAAAGAGAAGATCGAAGCGCTAAAAGTAGGGGCTTATCAGGACGGTGCTGACTATGGACCTGTCATTTCCCCGCAGGCAAAGCAGTCTATCCTCGCAGCCATTGATCAAGGGGAAGCCGAGGGAGCGGCACTTGTCGTAGACGGACGTGAAAAAGAAATTACGAAATCCCATAAAGGATTCTTCCTTGCTCCGACTTTATTTGACCATGTTAAACCGGGAATGGAGCTATATGATCAGGAAATTTTCGGCCCCGTCCGTAATATTGTCAGGGTCGATACGCTGGAAGAAGCGATTTCCTTAATCAATGAGCATGAGCTTGGCAATGGTGTCACGATTTTCACGAATGACGGATCAGCAGCCCGCAAGTTTACTACGGAAATTGACGTCGGGATGGTCGGTGTCAATGTACCGATTCCTATTCCTGTAGGCTACCATAACTTTGCCGGATTTAAAGGTTCCCGCTTTGGCGACGGTCAAATGTTCGGACCAGATCAGGCTCGATTCTATACAAAATCCAAAATGGTATCCGAGCGCTGGATTACACCGAGCGATACATCCGGACTTTCCTTCGCATTCCCAAGTGATAAATAGCATTCCCCTATCCCCTCCCAAGATACATGCTTGGGAGGGTTCTTTATGCAGATGTCCCTTTTCAAAATGCTACTCCACTAACAATTAAAGCTCCTATTTAAAAAGAACAATTCATCTGTAATGATTGGAAAAAGTTTACGTATTTCTTTATGATGAAAGAGTAAATTAGTAGTTTACGAGGCATGTTTTAGA
>DEQA01000145.1:16717-19429 GCA_002359075.1 Planococcaceae bacterium UBA3378 | reverse complement strand
ATAATATGTTACTATACATCTTGTTTTGAAATACGTAACTGAAACAGGGGTGGCAGATGACAAACAAAAAAGAGCTGAGCTTATTTAAATTAACTTGGCCTATTTTTCTAGAATTGTTCTTATTCATGCTTATGGGGCTAGTTGATACGTTTATGCTGAGTTCAGTATCGGATGAAGCAGTAGCCGGTGTCGGCACAGCCAACCAATATGTCCAAATTGCTATTTTGATATTGGGCGTTATCGGAACAGGAGCTTCTATTGTCATTTCACAATATATTGGATCACATCGTCTATTAGACGTAACAAAACTTTCTGCTTTATCTATTACACTTAACTTTGTTATAGGGATTTTCGTTAGTGTAATATTTATTATATTTTCAGGTAAAATCTTATCCGCCATGAACTTGGACGGGGATGTTTTAACTGCTGCGACAACTTATTTAACTTTTGTCGGCGGATCCATTTTCTTCCAGTCTATTATTACTTCCGCTTCCGCGATTATTCGCGTGCAGGGTTTGACAAAGCAAACGATGTATTTAGCAGCAGGGATGAATTTCCTGAATGCCTTGTTTAACTACTTATTCATCTTCGGTAAATTCGGTTTTCCGGAAATGGGCGTTGCAGGTGCAGGGCTTTCATCTATTATTAGCCGGGGAATTGCAGCTGTCGTCTTTTTCTGGCTGCTGTATCGTTCGCTGGAGATCAAAATCGAATATCGTTACTTTTATACTTTTTCAAAAAACTATGTAAGGGAAATCTTAAAGATTGGGGTGCCGTCTGCTGTTGAACAGATTTTATACCAGGCATGCCAGCTTGTATTCCTTTACTATGTGACATATCTTGGGGCGGCTTCTCTTGCAGCCCGGCAGTATGCAGTAAATATTTCCATGTTTACCTACTTGTTTGCTCTTGCCATTGGAACAGGAACCGCTATTCTCATCGGCCGGAGTGTCGGCGCAGGAGAGAAAGACGTTGCCTATAAACGGGCTTGGTCCAGTGTCAAAATGGCCATGCTTTTAACTATCCCAACCGTTGTGGTGATCACGATTTTCCGGGAGCCTTTCATGCGGTTATTTACAACAAATGAAGAGGTCGTTTCCATCGGGGCTTCCGTGCTTTTGTTCGGTATCGTACTGGAAACGGGCCGTGCCATTAACTTAACATTTATCAATGCCTTACGTGCAGCTGGGGATGCCCGTTATCCTGTAAGAGTCGGCTTCTTTACAATGGTCTGTGTTAGCTTGTCACTTGGGTACCTGTTCGTCTTTGTGATGGATATGGGGCTAGTGGGAATATGGCTTGCCATTGCAGCAGATGAATGGCTCCGTGCCATCTTTGTCCTTCTTCGCTGGCGAAGCCGTAAATGGGAGCACTACTCTATTATTTCCTCTGATAAATAATATTTTGATCGCCATACTGCCTCAGGGAAGTATGGCTTTTTTACGGTCTTCACCCAAAGTGTTGGATGACAAACCAGGGTAATAATGAGTTAACGGGAAATGTGGTTGGCTGCTCTAATCAGCACATGCTTAAAAATTCAATGGCTTCGAGATACTCTTTGAAACTATTTAGTTGAAGCCGTGCCCACTTGGAAAGCGTCCGACCGGAACGGAAATCACCCCATGTTACGATGATAAGTCATTTTTATCAACTCACCTAGAAGACACTCCCCCTTTTGTCTCAAATTAACGTCCCTTCTTCCCTATTTCAGATAATTTATAGATTTCTTTAAATATAGTGCTATAATATAGGGCAACGATAAATAAGTCCTTCGGGGTCGGGTGCAATTCCCAATCGGCGGTGATAGTGAAATCTTAAGCCCGCGAGCGTAACAGCAGGATTTGGTGCGAATCCAAAGCCGACAGTAACAGTCTGGATGGAAGAAGGATGCGAATTTTTTTCTGAAAAACCACTTTTTCAGGCTTATTTCGTATACCCATTTTTTCTTTCGACCGTACCCCAAGTAACTCGTTACTTGGGCTTTTTTATTGCCAATTTCATATATGTCCTTCGGGGTCGGGTGTAATTCCCAATCGGCGGTGATAGAGAAATCTTAAGCCCGCGAGCGTAACAGCAGGATTTGGTGTGAATCCAAAGCCGACAGTAACAGTCTGGATGGAAGAAGGAGCTGAAAAAGTCTTCATAGCAAGGCTTATTTAGTGACGCCTTTTACTCATGAGCCCCTTTTAAAAAGGAGCTCATTTTTATTTTCGGCATGTACTGCTGTGGAAAGCCGGTGAAAAGCACTAACCAATAATACAGAGCCTGTACAGGAAACCGTACGAATGAGAGAAAAAAAGGAGGCGAAAAAATGTTTACAGGAATTATTGAAGACGTAGGAAAGGTCCAATCGATTGTGCAGGGCCAAAATACGATGGAACTCACTATTTCATCAAGCAAAATCCTGACAGATGTCCATCTTGGAGACAGCATCGCGGTAAATGGTGTCTGTTTGACTGTCACTTCCTTTACGGGCAGGCATTTTACTGTAGATGTCATGCCTGAAACCGTAAAGTCCACAAGCCTGCAATCCCTTATGGTCGGCAGTTATGTAAATTTGGAGAGGGCCATGTCGGCAAACGGGCGTTTTGGAGGGCATTTCGTCTCTGGACATGTGGATGGTACAGGGATCATCGTAAAAAAACGTCCTGTAGCAAACGCTGTCTATATCGATATCGCCATCAGCGAGTCACTCAGCCAGTATTGTCTGCT
>DEQA01000145.1:0-16634 GCA_002359075.1 Planococcaceae bacterium UBA3378 | reverse complement strand
CCGCACACGTACCGGGAAACAGTACTCGGTATGAAGAAGGAACGGGATATCGTAAATATCGAAACCGACTTACTAGGCAAGTATGTGATCAACCAAGTAACAAAGAGTCAGAAATCGCCATCACTTACAATGGATTTTTTACATCAGCATGGATTTTAGGAGGTGCCCAATGTTTCATACAATTGACGAAGCAATAGAAGATTTAAAAGCTGGAAAACCGATTATTGTCATAGATGATGAAGACCGGGAAAACGAAGGGGATTTTCTTGTATTAGCAGAGCATGCAACACCAGAGAATATTAACTTTATGGCTGTCCATGGAAAAGGGCTTATTTGTACACCTATTGCCCCTTCGCTTGCCGAACGTCTCAACCTGCATCCAATGGTCAGCAATAACACCGACAACCATCAGACAGCTTTTACGGTAAGCATTGATTACAAGACAACAGAGACAGGCATCAGTGCCTACGAACGCTCTGAAACGATTTTGCGTATGCTGGACTCTCAAGTATCCGCTGTTGATTTCCGCCGTCCCGGTCATATATTCCCGCTAATCGCTAAGGAACAAGGTGTTCTTGTGCGAAACGGCCATACAGAGGCTGCAGTCGACCTGGCGATCCTCTGCGGGGCCCAGCCGGCAGGTGTGATCTGTGAAATTATGAAGGAAGACGGACATATGGCACGCGTACCGGAGCTAGTGGAAATAGCGAATCGGCATGCTTTAAAAATGATTACGATTGCTGATCTGATCCGTTACCGCTATGAACGGGAGCAGCTGGTAACCCGTGAGGCTAGTGTTCACATGCCAAGCGGCTTCGGTGATTTTCAAATGATCGGTTATTCCAACGTAGTCGATGACAAGGAGCATATCGCACTTTATACCGGCAATATTTTCGAAGAGGAGGCTCCACTTGTAAGGATCCATTCTGCCTGCCTGACAGGTGATATTTTTCATTCGAAGCGCTGTGAATGCGGGCCGCAGCTTCATAAAGCACTGCACCTCATTCAGCAGGAAGAAACAGGTATCGTGCTTTATATGGCACAGGAAGGACGCGGCATCGGGCTTCTAAATAAATTAAAGGCATATGAGCTGCAGGAGCAGGGCTACGATACAGTGGAGGCCAACGAAAAGCTAGGTTTTGCACCGGAAATGCGCGACTATGGGCTTTGTGCACAAATGCTCCGGGATTTAGGCATTACAAAGGTACGCCTAATGACGAATAACCCTGCCAAAATTCTTGGGCTGGCGCAATACGGCATTCAAGTAGTAGAGCGCGTGCCGCTGGAGATCGAGGCAGTACCGGAAAACAAACATTATCTAGAAATTAAAAAGCAAAAAATGAATCATATTTTCGTATAGGAGATGGAGAAAATGGGACAAACATTTGAAGCACAATTAATCGGAACAGGACTGAAGGTCGGCATTGTAGTCGGCCGGTTTAATGAGTTTATCACAGCAAAGCTGCTCAGCGGGGCAATGGATGGATTAAAGCGTCACGGAACAGCAGAAGAGGATATTGATGTAGCATGGGTGCCGGGAGCATTTGAAGTGCCTTTCATCGCTAAAAAAATGGCCGAATCAGGAAAATATGATGCGATTATCGGACTGGGAACAGTTATACGCGGATCTACAACCCACTATGATTATGTATGCAATGAGGCGGCAAAAGGGATTGCAAGCGTTGGTCTTTCAACAGGAGTGCCCGTCATCTTCGGCATCCTTACAACAGAAACGATTGAGCAGGCGATTGAGCGTGCCGGTACGAAAGCAGGAAATAAAGGCTATGAGTCAGCGGTCTCAGCGATCGAAATGGCGAATTTAAGCCGCCTGCTCCCTGTTGCAACTTCTTAAGACATAGAGTGAACCCCCGGCAGTCTGTGCGCGGGGGTTACTTCCTTCTTATTGGACATTTACCGGCTCTTGTTTTAAAGCCTTACTCATCTCGCAGTATTGGACAAATACACGTGCCAATTCTTTCAGACGCGTATGGATCTCTTCATCTACAATATTGTTCTCTGCATCAAAATGATCCGCATGTGTATACACATAATTCGGTGTCACTAAACAGCGGAAGTAATCAAGGATTGGCTTCAATTGATTTTCCAGCACAAGATGATGCTGGTATGTGCCGCCGTTGCCAACTATTGCGGCTGGCTTATAGCGCATTGCTTTTGGAGGAATCATATCAAATGCATTTTTCAGCACGCCCGGAATGGATGCCTGGAAAATAGGCGATGCGAAAATATAACCATCCGCCTCTTCAAATTTTCGGATCATCATTTTCATATCGTCATTCAGCGGACTGCCGTCTAAAATTTGATGCTTCAAATCGCTGAAGTAAAGAATTTCTAATTCTAAATCTGTATTTAAATCTGCAATATATCGTTGAACTTGTTGTAGTACTGCACCTGTCTTACGACCAAATATTGTGCCGTCAACTAGTAAAATCTTCATTATACTCCTGCCTCCATTATAAAATACACGAGTTGATTTACTCATATATTATTGTAACAGAAGAATAGGACCATCGAATAGAAGGATAGTGAAAATTCAGTCTTAAGTTGTAACTGCTTTATATTTGATTCATCACCGTAACATGGGGTTGATTTCCGTTCTGCCCGGACACTTTCTGTGGGGGTACCGCTCCAACTAAGTGGCTTTGAGGAGAGATTTCGAAATCCTTATATTTCCGCTGCTCCAGCCCTTCCATAGCTGAAATAGCACCCGCTCAAACTACTCCCTCTCTTTTCTAATTTCCTCTAATTTTGTACGGTCAAATACTACTTCCTCATCGACCGGGGTATGACCGTCTTCCTTTAACTTTGACCAATCAAATAGCTTGTCATGACCAATCTCGTCATTCCCTTCTACTGCCGGCATCTGCATTGCTGCCAGCTGTGATGACTCATAAACAGCGACCTTTTCCTGTTTATCAGCGAGGGCAATGACTTTCATTGCCAGTGCTACCTGGCTTGCTTCGATTGATCTTACGCCCTTCAGCGGACCGATAAGCAGCGGTCTCACTGCCTTTAGGACGAGCTCCCCTGTTTTTTCACCGAGGCGAAACTCCGGTCGCTCCCCTACAAGCAATGACGGCCGGATGATGGACAGCTGCGGGAAACCCATGGCGATCAGCTCCTTCTCCAGCTTTCCTTTCACCCGGCTATAATACGCAAGCGCCCGTTCATTGGCACCCATTGCGGAAATAACGATAAAATGCCGAATGCCTTTCTTTTTTGCCAGCGAAGCGATATGCAGCGGATACTCTAAATCTACCTTTTCAAAATTCTCGCGTGTACCGGCCTTCTTTATCGTTGTGCCAAGACAGCAAAATACTTCATGCGCAAAATCTAAATCCGATTCTGCCAAGTTATCAAAATTGACAATCCTCTCGACTAGCTTCTTATGCTGGTAACCTAGTTCTCTTCTTGTAAGTGCCGTAACGGAAACATATTCCCCGCTTTCACACAGCTGCCGGACAAGGTGCGACCCGACAAGTCCTGTTGCCCCTACTACAATGGCTGAACGCATTTCCATATGCAAGCCCACCTTTTCTTTTCTATAGTTTTGTTTCATTTTCACACATAACTACCTTTTTTTCACCATATTTTAAAGGGAACAGGCGAGAGAAAGGATGCGATGAATTTGCCAAATCAAAAAAAGAAAATTGCTTTTATTGTTGAGCATTGCCCTATTAAAGGTCTTTATCCATTGGAACGGGCAATACTGTTAAGTAAACTATTAAACGATGAATCTGTTTTTATGTTTGTGAAAACTAACGATATGAGTGCGTTACAGCGCTTTGAGGGCATAGGGGTAACACCTGTTTTATTTGAAAAATATGAAGAGCTTATCAAGTCAATCCGCAATCTTGATCTGGATTTAATTATTCAGGACGGAAAAGACACGATAGCCGAGCAAGTAGAGATGCTGCGGCCGTTCTGCAAAACGGTAGTTCATTTCGATGATTTTGGCAGCGGCAATGTACTGGCGGACTGTAATGTAGTCGCTTTATTTGAGGATTTAGGTTCCTCGGGCGAGCTGCTGCCGGCCAATACACTGGCTGGCAGCTATGCCTTTGCGGTAAACGATTATCTGCCGGAAATCGCAGCTATTCGTGAAGACCACCTGACAAATCATCCCCCTCATATTGTGATAGCCTTTGAGGATGGGGACGAGCACAATCTCACATATCGTACATTGCGGCACCTGACACAGCTTCATGTTCCGTTAAGAATTTCGGTGGCGATTGATGATGACTACAAACATCCTATCGGGGATTTACAAATGATGTTATTAAGCCGCCGCAATGCTAAAATTGTAAAAAATACCGGGGCTCTGTATGAACTGCTGCACGATGCCGATATTGTCGTATGCAACAACAATTACACCCCTTACAAAGTAGCGGCAGTCGGTATTCCGTGTATTACGCTTGCACAGCATGAGCGGGAAATTGCCCACGCATTTGCACGGGAGCTAAACGGTTTTATCCATTTAGGACTCGGACGTAAAATTAAGCAGTCCTCCATCCAAAATGCTGTAATGGAACTGCTGCTGCATGAGCATCGTCGGGAGCGGGCCATCCGCAAACAGCGGTCATTGGAGATTTTAGGGAATAACGAGATTTTGCAGGCATTGCTTTTAGACCTAGCATACGGTAGACACTTAGCCCAGCTGTAAAGTTCAGCAAAAGCCAACGAATGATCCCTTACCCTATCCCACTGCTGGCTTCTTTTCTCCATTTTCCACTGCTGCCATAAACCATTCTCATTCTCAAATCCATCTTGTATGTGCTACAATAGAGAGCAGAAATTCTCAAAAGGAAGCGGGAATATTTTTTGTAAAGGAGTGTAGATTCCATGCTAACAAAATCACAGGTACAACAGCAGATTACAGAATTGAAAATGGATTACATCAACTTGCAGGGTGACATGGAAAAGCTTGAATCAGTGGGGCATCCCGACTCGGTCAAGCAAGCGTTGGAGCGCCTGGAAAAAATGGAAGCACGACTTGCAGAATTAAACAAGCAGTTAGCTGAGTTTTAAATTGCTTTGAACACATATTCTACTCTGCTCGCGGCCGCGTACCGCGAGTTTTTTGATGAACATAATAGACTAAGAATTATTGGAGGAACGATAATATATGGCAATATTAACGGTTGAAAATTTAGGACATTCCTTTGGCGACCGCACGCTGTTTAAAGATGTGTCATTCCGTTTAGTTGAAGGTGACCATATCGGTCTGGTCGGGGCAAACGGTGTAGGGAAATCGACATTAATGAGCATTATTACAGGACAGGCAATCCACGATACAGGGAAGGTAGAATGGCTGCCCGGCACCCACTACGGCTACCTTGACCAGCATACTGTGCTGACAGCAGGCCGTACGATGCGGGACGCCTTGCGTGATGCCTTTCTTCCGCTTTATAAAAAGGAAGAAGAGCTAAACGAGATTACGATGAAGATGGCAGAAGCGACACCTGAAGAGTTGGAAAAGCTGCTGGAAGAGATGGCGGAAATCCAGGATGCTTTGGATGCCGGAGACTTCTACACATTAGATATGAAAATTGAAGAGGTAGCACGCGGACTTGGCCTTGATGCGATCGGGCTGGACCGTGACGTTGCTGCTTTATCCGGTGGTCAGCGGACTAAAGTATTATTAGCTAAGCTGCTGTTGGAAAAACCGAAAGTGCTGTTACTAGACGAGCCGACTAACTATTTGGACGAAGAACACGTTTCATGGCTGAAAAACTACCTGAAAAACTATCCTCATGCATTTTTATTAATTTCCCATGATACGGAATTTATGAATGAGGTAGTAGATGTCATTTTCCATTTAGAATTCTCCAAAATGACACGTTATACAGCTACTTATGAAAAATTCCTGGAGCTTGCTGAAATCAACAAGCGCCAGCACATTGAGGCTTACGAAAAACAGCAGGAATTCATTAAAAAGCAAGAGGAATTCATCGCAAAAAATAAAGCGCGTTACTCTACGACAGGTCGTGCAAAATCCCGTGCAAAGCAGCTTGACCGCCTAGAACGGATCGACCGACCGGAAACAGCTATAAAGCCTGAATTCGGCTTCAAGGAAGCACGCGCATCGAGCCGCTATGTAGTGGAGGCAGAGGAACTGCTGATCGGTTATGAAAAAGACAAGCCATTACTGCCTCCTTTAACATTCCAAATCGAACGCGGCGAAAAAATCGCGTTAGTGGGGATGAACGGTGTCGGTAAATCAACCTTGCTGAAAACAATGCTGGGCAAAATCAACCCGCTTGGAGGGAAAGTGTTCCGTGGTGACTACCTATTCCCTTCTTACTTCGAGCAGGAAGTAAAAGCGGAAAAAATCACACCTATCGATGACGTTTGGAATGCCTTCCCGTCCATGGAGCAAGCCCAAGTACGTGCTGCATTAGCCCGCGCCGGCTTGAAGACAGAGCATATTCAGCGTCCGCTGAACTCCCTGTCAGGTGGTGAGCAGGCGAAGGTCCGCCTATGTAAACTGATGATGAATGAAGCAAACTGGCTAATCTTTGACGAGCCGACAAACCACTTGGATGTCGATGCGAAAGCAGAATTAAAGCGCGCCATGCAGGAATTCAAAGGTACCATCGTCCTTGTATCCCACGAACCTGATTTTTACGAAGGTTTGGCGACAAAAATTTGGAATGTACAGGACTGGTTTACAACAGGAAAAACGGATCTTTAAGAACGCGAAAGCCGTGCCGGCACTGTCGGCATGGCTTTTACTTTTATCACGTCAAAAAAGCCGCCAGCACCCATTAGGTCTTAGCGGCTTTTCTCTAGCTATATAGTTTCTCTTTTGCTAATGAAATCGCTCTACGGCTCACTTCCAGCCGGTCACCATCAGCATTGAGACGAACAACATCATATTCCTCTTCTATAATCGATTGGACATTTCCTGTCAGCTTTGCGCCTGCCATGATCGGCTTGGAGGAGCCTTCTGTCTTTTCGTCCTCCCGCAGTTCGTTTGCCCCTACTTTTGGAAATGTAGTTTGCGTCCGTTCCTGCGTTCTTCTTTGGGAAGGGGTGTTTATATTTGTCCCGCCCGGACCTACTGATCTAACCATGTTCATCCCACCTATTGCCGTCTATTCTATTTTTCTATATCGGCTCGCTTTCTTTTCATTTCACCAGCTGATGCGAAAAGGCATAAACAACTGCCTGTGTACGGTCCTGGACTCCCAGCTTCGATAAAATATTGCTGACATGCGTCTTTACTGTTTTGATCCCGATAAATAGCTCATCAGCGATATCCTGATTCGTTTTCCCTTGAGCAAGGAGGAGCAGTACCTCCATCTCCCGTTCGGTCAATTCATCATGGAGCATTGCAGTCGGTCTGCGAAGCTTCTGCATCATTTTTGCTGTCACTTCCGGCTCAAGAACCGACTCTCCCTTCACTGTACGGCGGATGGCATCAGCAATTTGCTTGGCATTCGATGTTTTCAGTAAATAGCTGACAGCACCTGCCTCAAGTGCCGGGTACACTTTATCATCGTCTAAAAAGCTTGTGACCATCATAATTTTCGCTTCGGGCCAGTTCTTTAAAATCTCGACTGCAGCTTCGACCCCCGTCATGTTAGGCATCACATTGTCCAGCAAAATAATATCCGGACGCAAAGCGAGCACCTGATCGACAGCTTCTTTTCCATCTGCTGCTTCTCCAATGACTTCCATGTCAGGCTGTGCTGAAAGATAGGCTACTACACCGATACGTACCATTTCATGGTCATCTGCCACGACAATTTTAATCATGTTTTTCCCCCACTTCCTTTGCAATCTGCACTTCTATTTTCGTCCCCTGCCCCGGAACAGAAGTAATTGTACAAATACCACCGATTTCCGTTGCTCTTTCCACTATATTTTTCATCCCGTAGGAGCCTATTTTTTCTTGCTGGGCATCAAATCCAATGCCATTATCCTGGATTCGTAAAATGTACATATTCATTCTTTCCATCAGGACAAGCTCTACATCCGTCGCTTTTGCATGGCGGAGTGTATTGGATAAAGCCTCCTGTGCAATGCGAAACAGATGATCCTCCTGCGCCTTTGTCAACGGTACATCCGCCAGCTCATAATGAAGTTGGAAGGACCCCTTTTGCTGTAATTCCTCTATCAGCTCCCGAAGTCCCTGCGCAAGCGTTTTGTTCTGCAATGCAATCGGGCGCAAATGCAGGAGCAATGCACGCATCTCCAACTGGGCCTGCTGGACGATTTTTTCGATCTGCACTAAAATCGCTGCATCTTCATTATTTTCAGTAACAGACGACAGCAGCATGGATGCTGCAAATAACTGCTGCGAAACAGAATCATGCAGCTTCCTTGCCAGTCGCTGCCGCTCCTCTACAAGGCGTTGGCGGACAATGGTTTCATCCGCTTCTACCTTTTCATTTGTGATACGATGCAGTGTCTTCCGCTGGTGTTCAATCAGCTCTGCCACCTCTGATAGGGGTTTTCGTATTGGGCGGGGGGAAGCTTTCGGCTCTTTATACCGTTCGATATCGAGCAGCTTTTTGATCTGTCTGCCCGCTTGAAAATCCTTTGTCACAATGATAGAAGTAATCCAAAATGAAATAACTAAACTTACTACCAGCACACCGAAAATAAGGATAGCCAATACCGGCAATTTCCCATTTTCAGCATTTTCTAAGAGGGGGCGCCAGTTTTTCTCACTCGGAACTCCGTATAAGAGGACAAGACTGCCATATACAAATGAGCCGAGCATCAGCATCAGCAGCAAGGTGCGAAAGCTAAAGCCTATTATTTTTGCCATATTTCCACCTCACCTAACCCGATTGATACATGAATCATGAGCTTCCGCCTTCCGCCCTCTTCTATTACTATCCTTTGCTGTGATGTTACCGTCTCTCCATTCACGAGCACTTTGCCATAGCCTTGATTTACAGCAATATAGCACTCTACATCATAGGGAACTATAATTGTTGTTTTTCCAATCCCTTGAAAAATGGATATGAATGCAGGCTCTAATGGTAAGATCGTTTTAGTAGCATCAATCATCACATTGCCGAATACTCGTGTCACACCTTGATTTTTCCAAGGATACGGCTTTTCCTCCGTCTCATATGCGCCAAAAAAGGCCGGTACATAAGCATCCCGCTTATAGTGGTGATATAACCAATAAATGATGCCAGCCGGGATTAGCCATCTAAGTGTTACCATTGATAAAATGGCGAGAATGGCAAATACAAGAGCAATAGTGGCATACATTTTCTCGTTCTTTTGCACGCTTAACACATAAAGGGCAAACGCAACGAGCAGGAATAACACGCCCCCATTATGAAAGACGAACAATTCTATAAATATGATAAGACCGATAATTATGACAAGTTTGTTTTTCATTTGCCGCCTCCTATGTACAGGCATTTTTATTACATATATACTTCTTTCCATTTAAAAATCCATCATGTACTTTCCCCTGTTCCTGTGGTCCTGAAGAAAGAACGGAAAAAAAGATGCGGAGCTTACATTCCACATCTTTCATTATACTATTGCTTCCGTTCAAGCGCCGCCAAACGTTGTTCAAATGTCGTGATTTCGTAATCGTTCTTCAGCTTTAAGGAGATGCGTTCGATATATTCCGCTGCCTCCCCGAATTTGTTAGCATGCACGTCTGCCTGTTTAGATGATGCTTCATCTAGACGGTAGTGGGCATGAGCTGCATTTTCCTTGCTCATTAACTGAAGCTGGCGCACTTTCATATCCTGTAAACGATGCTTCATCTGCTCGAACTGCCGTTCAAGGTTCGTATGCTCCGCTGCCGCCTCTGCCAGACTTTGCTGCAATAAGTCTGCACGTACTTTATACGCCTCCACTTCCGATAAAGTGAATTCGATCAAGTCCTGTTCCTCTGACTGCTGGGCAAGCTGGAGCTGCTCTGTACGTTTTTGCAGCTTCTTTTCTACCTGTCCCAATTCTGTTGCAATCTTATTTTTGAGATCTGCCTGACGTGCAACAAGAACCCCTACCTTTTCTGTTTCCTTTTCCGCCTGGCGGACATATTGATTCAACATAGCAATAGGATTTTTGCGCTCCGCCGAATCACATATTTCATGTAATTTTGCCTCAGTCGTATAAATAAAACGTTGTAATAAGTTCATTGAACTCTCTCCTTCTTATTTAGATAGTTTATTCCATTCCGCTTCGAAATTATCGAAGGGGTTATCTGTTACCATTTCCGGCTCGCTGCGTTTCCATAGCTTATAGACTACATAGCCGACTGCCGGTGCAATGACTAATAGCAGGATCGGTGAGCTGCCGATTGCGACCATGACACCCGAAATGATGACAGTGATGCCGATCAGCTTCATAATGGATGACTCGCTTCTTTCATACAGCCAGAATCCTCCCAATGCAATGGCGCCTCCTACTAAAAATCCGGCAATCATTGGTGCTAAAATGCCGGCTAAAATTAAAACACCGATACCAATCACTGTATACTTCAGTAATTTTTTCATCTGTTTTTCTCCTCTCGCTTTGTTACATTTATCGTACCGTTTATAACGGCCGCTTTTAACAGTCCGTAAATGGATTTTCAACTCCGTCTGAAGGCGGAGACAACCTCCGCCTCCCCGCTTCTTTACCAGCACAAACGTTATAGGAAGAAGCTTATTACCTATAATTGAACTTTTAAGGGAATTCAAGAAAAAGTATGTAAATTTATTGACAGACGAAACTTTTTTTACGAAAGGACGTATATATTTATAGAGAGCTGGGTATACAATAAATGGATAAAGGTTACATACGCAGCCGATTTATAAAAAACTTGCAAAACAGATATCTTATTAGTAAGATAAATTTATAATAAATTATCTTATTGGTAGGCTATTTCAAAATAAACTATTGAAAGAGAGGAATTTATATGTCAGTAACAATTTACACACAATCCAGCTGTTCCTCATCACGAAAAGCGCTTAAATGGTTAAATGAAAATAATATTGCCTATACAGAAAAACGCATTACCTCCCAACCACTAACTCTAGCGGAATTTAAAAATATTTTAAGTATGACAGAAGACGGAACAGATGAAATTATTGCAACAAACTCAAATGACTTTAAAAATTTGGATGTCGATATCGACCAGCTATCCATCCAGGAGCTATACAATTTGATCCAGCAACATCCGCGTATGCTGCGCAGCCCGATTCTATTGGATGAAAAGCGCATTCAGGTGGGCTATAATGAAATGGATATTCGCCGCTTCATTCCACGTAAAGTACGTGCCTTTGAACTGAATGCTTTACAAAGACTAGCGGTTGAGTAATTTCACCGCTTTCTTTATGTACATAAAGTTTTAGAAAGGCTGTGTTGGAGTTGAGCGAAATGGACAAAGAAAGAAAAGAAAAATTAACAGCTCTTTTCGAATCGATTTCAGCGCTGGAACGCAAGGCAGCAAACGAATGGAATAGCCACAACGAACTCGGTTTTTCAAAATCCCACATTTTGATACTTGAATTCTTGGCCAAAGAAGGTCCAAAGCGTCCTTCTGCCATTGCCGACCGTCTAAAGGTGACGACAGGCGGCGTAACCGTCCTCACAACAAAGCTGCTAAAGGGTGGCTTTATCGAAAAAACACAAAGTGAGAATGACCGCCGCGCCTCCCAAATTTCTATTACAGAAGAAGGACTCCAAGTACTGGAGGATTCCCGAAAGCAGATTGAAACACTTATCAATCATTTGTTCGGCATGCTGTCGGAAGAAGAAATTAATACATTGCAAGCGATTTACAACAAAATGCATTCATCATAATCATTCTGTTTAAGCTCCGTCCGGCAATTACCGGACGGGCTTTTTTATAGGAACAAAATCCGTTACACAAAAATGGGCTCCAAAGAAAGTAACGACTTTCCTTGGAGCCCTTTTCTTATTTTCTACCATAGCCATTTGTACTTGCTATAGCCGTCAGCTTTTCTTACGCAGTAACAACTGCCTCCAGTTTTTGATCTGCCAGTAAAATCTCCTTTAATCGAGCCTTCGCACGGAAAAGGCGTGATTTCACTGTGCCGACAGATACCTTCATCAGTGAGGAAATTTCAGCTAAAGAATACTGATCGACATAGAAGTACCATAAAGTCTTTTGGTAAATCGTATCGAGCTGATGCATTTTTTCCTGAACAATTTTTGTGATTTCCGTTTTTTCAATTTGTTCTTCTGTTGATAACTCGTTATTTGGAACCAAATCTAATATCGGAACGTCTAATGTTTCAGGTTGGCTCATCATATATTTACTGCGTCGTACATTTTTTCGGTAGCGGTCGCGGAATGTGTTCATTGTTATAGTCGTCAGCCAAGCTTTTACATGATCGACTTCCGCAAGGTTTTGTTCATAACGGACAACCTTTACCCAGACTTCCTGCATAAGATCTTCCGCTTCATTTGTATTACGCGTAAGCTTTAAGCATAGGTGGTAAATGTATCGATCAAATTCATTATAAATAGCAGTTAATTTTTCATTCATCTTCAATCTCTCCTGTTTAGCGTAATTTATATAAAATGGGTTATGTTCGTTTTCTTATTTTTATTTTCGCAAAAACAAATATTACGCTCTATCGGATTTGCTTTCATTTTTCTTACAATGATGTAAGGTTGGATGAAATATTTTGTAACATAGCGTTAGATATGATAGGACCTACCTCTTTTTATTCCTCGTTTTTACAAATATCACATTAACCGTTAACTAATACATAGTTTCACCAATAAAACAGCGATTCCCTGATAGCCCTGACTTTCAATGTTTCCTTACAGTTATGCTATAATATTTCCATTACCGAATTATTGAAGGAGGCTCCTACTATGAGTCATTTATCCACACTGGATGCGTATTTTGCGGAGAACCGGGATAATCAATTAGCCGAATTGAATGAGTTTTTACGTATTCCAAGCATCTCTTCCCTATCCGAGCATAAACAGGACATGCAGACAGCGGCTTCGTGGCTGGCTGCAGCAATGAAACGCGTAAACCTCGAAAACATTTCCATCGATGAAACGGGCGGTCATCCGGTTGTCTATGCAGATTGGCTGCATGCACCGGGAAAACCGACGATTTTATTCTACGGGCATTATGACGTACAGCCGGTTGATCCTTTGAATCTTTGGGAAACACCGCCGTTTGAGCCAACTGTACGTGATAATAAGCTGTTTGCTCGCGGGGCTTCAGATGATAAAGGCCAGGTATTCATGCATCTTAAAGCAATCGAGGCATTGTTTGCCCTTGATGGAGCTCTTCCAGTGAACGTGAAATTTATTATTGAAGGGGAAGAAGAAATCGGCAGTCCAAGTCTTCCACAATATATAGAAGAAAATAAAGAGAAATTAGCAGCGGATCTCATCCTTATTTCCGATACAGGAATGTACGCACCGGGCAAGCCGGCAGTATGCTACGGACTTCGCGGTTTAACAGGCATTCAAATTGACGTACGCGGAGCAAAAGGCGACCTGCATTCCGGTCTTTACGGAGGCGGCGTGCAAAACGCGATTCATGCATTAGCTGATATTCTTGCCTCGTTCCGCGATGAGCATGGAACAATCCAGGTAGAGGGCTTTTATGACAATGTTCGTCCACTTTCTGAAGAAGAACGCCAAGCCTACCGCGACTTACAATTTGATGAAGAGGCTTTAAAAGAAGAAGTAGGTGTAAAAGAGCTGTTTGGCGAAAAAGGCTACTCCTATTTAGAACAAATATGGGCCCGTCCTACACTGGAAGTGAACGGTGTATTCGGCGGATTCTCCGGTGAAGGTATTAAAACGGTCCTCCCTGCAGAAGCGGGTGCGAAAATTACATGCCGCCTTGTACCAGACCAGGATCCAGATGAAATTGTCGCTCTTTTAAAAGCGCATATTGAAAAGCACAAACCTGCTGGCGTAGAAATATCAATTTCTGAGTTCGATAAAGGAGCTCCTTACATCACGCCGTTCGACCACCCTGTTATCCAAGCTGCCGGTCGTTCCTACGAGCGTGTATATGAAGTGCCTACTGCCTACATCCGCGGAGGAGGCTCCATCCCGATTGTTGCAGATTTTGATCAAATTCTGCAGCTGCCGGTCGTATTGATGGGCTTCGGTTTATCAAGCGAAAACTTCCATGCACCAAATGAGCACTTCCATTTGGAAAACTTCGACAAAGGACTTCGTGTTCTTGGTGACTATCTGTATGAAGTATCTACCCTTTCACTGTAAAAAAGAGAGACCTTCATGAACCGTTTCTAAATAAAATGAAAGGGCGATCCGGCAACTATTGTCGGACGCCCTTTTTGATTTGATATTTTTCCCTTCCTTTCATTTTTGTAAATAATCCCTTTACAAAATTGTCACAAATTATTTAAAATTCAAAAATAAATAATCCCAAGTATATCCAATTTATAAGAAGAAATGTATAATCGAGACAAGGAGTATTGTCCTAGTTTATAGAAAAACAGACGCAGCTTATTCATATTAATATTAGTAAGGGGGGATAAGGTTGAGGATAACATATAAGCCTGATATACAGGTGAATACTGAATATGACCACCTGTATGCGGCAGGACGCTACGAAGAAGCAATTGACGTGATGCGCCTCTTTTTAGAAGAATGCGAGCGTAATCAAAACCCTTATGGCGCTATGCTTGCTCATATTAGCATCGCTACTTGCTATTATTGTATGGGACAAAGCGAGTGTGCTTTCCAAAGTATTTTATTATATAAAAAATTATGCGATGAATACGGCGCTCAGTATGAGCAATATAATTTATGCCATCTTCAATCCTTGATTTATGAATACGAGCGTAATTACAAAAAAGCAAAAGAATGTACAGAACAATGCATCCATCTTGCCAGCTCATTAAGCTTGCCGCACGAGCTATGTCTCAGCTACAGTATGCTGAGCTATATTCATCTTATGACCGACCAATATGAAGAGGCATTGACGACTGCCCAAGATGCATTGGCCATTGCCGAACTTCACACTTCTAAAGAATCCCGTATCCAATGCCATATTTATAGTCTGCTTTCTATCTCTTATGTGCTGTTGGACCAATTGAATGAAGCTGCTTTCACGTTAGACATAGTGGCACAAAACCCCTTCTCTCAAAGCAGCCGGCTAGAGCACAGCCGTTTTTTATACATAAAGGGTCTTCTGGCCTTCAAAGAAAACAACACTGAGCGGGCTATTTCCTTTCTGACAGAAGCAGAGACGCTTGCTCTCACTACTAAAAACAGCACCTTGCTAAAAAGAATTTATCTCCAACAGGCCCAAGCGTATGAGAATGTAAGAAAGTTTGAAATGGCCTATTCCTATATAAAAAAATATACATGTATGCTGGAAGACCTATACAAGGAATGCACCCGTTCAAAAGTGGAGGAGCTGGCTATTCAATATAATATGTCCACTCTGGAACGCTTAGCGAATATTGACTCTTTATCAGGAGTCTACACGCGGCATTATTTAGAGACAGCATGTGATCAATGGCTGGCTGAAGCTCGTGAAAAGAAGGATGATATTTGCTGTGTCGTATTTGATATAGATGACTTCAAGATGATTAATGACCAGTATGGCCACCTTGTCGGGGATGAAGTGATTAAGGCTGTAGGGCAGATGTGCCGCGAGGTTATTCAGGAAGAGCAGACAATCATTGGCCGCTATGGAGGAGATGAATTTATCATTCTCTTTAAAAATTTCCCCGTTCAGCAGCTCATGCATAAAATCAGTGAACTATTTCAAGCGCTTACAAGCCTGTCAGTGACAGGAGCAGACTATGAAATTCAGTTTACGATCAGTATGGGGATGGTTTCAACGAAGAGTGTCATTGCCCGCAAATTCAAACAGCTGTTCCGCATAGCAGACCAGGCACTTTACATGGCAAAAAATCAAGGGAAAAATCAAATCGTGACGCTTTCTAACACAAACTGCGATAGTAATTGTTCAAGCCTGCCTTTGCCTTAAAGGCTGGCTTTTTTTAAGCAAAAAATGCCCGAAGCTATTCCACTCCGAAGCATTTTTACAAAGCCTGTAAAATCAATCCTACCGATGAATAAATAATGACTGTTGCAAATAAGAAAACCATGTGGAAAAGAGAAAAACCAAACATTTTGTTTGCCCATGCTTTCCCTTCCATTTTACGATACCCCACAAAGCTCAGCCACAGCCATACCGCTCCCAAAATAAGCGATACGAGCGTCAGTCCCCAGCTTAATGGCGCAAAGAGAAAGCTTGTTAAGATCAATAAAATTAAATAAACATTCGACTGGATATATGTGCGGCGTTCTCCCTTTACTACAGGGAGCATCGGAATATTCGCTGCCGCATAGTCATCCCGTTTCCGGATGGCAATAGCATAAAAGTGCGGCATCTGCCAAATAACCATAATAATAAAAAGTGCCCAGCAGGCAGGATGCCAAATATTCGGTGCAACCGCAGCCCATCCAATAAGCGGAGGGACAGCACCTGAAATACTGCCTACCTCTGTATTCCAGATTGTTCGACGTTTTGTCCACATTGTATAGGGCACAACATAGAGAAATACACCAAGGAAGCCTAACAGAGCAGCTAGTGGTGTTGTCATATAAAGAAGGACAAGCCCTACAATTAATAACACAACCCCTACGATCAAGACAGTTTT
>DEQA01000178.1 GCA_002359075.1 Planococcaceae bacterium UBA3378 | reverse complement strand
CGTCCTTCGCGTCCTTCAGTATGCCGGCAGCCGCCACGTGGTCGGGATGCACGGCGTAAGCCTTCACGTCGTCCAGCGAGTCGAACGTACTGTCTAAGCAGATGTCCCACTGCTCATCGGGGTTGATGTTCAGTCCCACCCGTATATCGCGTATAAAATCAATTTTTTGAGGCAAGGCTTCGATAGCCACCTTGAAACGGTTCATTACGTCGGCTTTTTCCGCGCTTGTCAGGCTTTCTTTCAGTTTGAATAAAACAATGTGTTTGACCATAGTTGTTTATTTTATATAATGTTGATATTATTGGAATTGTTGCTGCTATAATTAATTTTTTGTCACGAAAATTACATCTGCAAGACTGGTATATGAATTTCCTTTGAAAGTGAAATCAATCTTTTTTAACGATGTTCGGGTAAAGTTGTTAAGATAATTATTGATTTTGGGTTCAATCAATGAGAAAGCCCTTTTCATTTTCCAAGATTGGCTTATGTCGTTTGCATCTGTTAGAATGACAAAAAGACGGTTTTCTGCACCAAACCTCATTTCGCCTTGGTTGGCATATAGCCATGTCATTAGTTCTATGGGGTTTGTTTGTGCTTCGTCAATAATTTCCTTGCGTTTGGCATTTAGGTCAGAAATAATGTCTTTACGTCCTATTTCTGATAATTTTTCCGAAATGGTATATATTTGCTGGGTTTCTGTCTGATTCGCATCTATTGTTATGTTATTTTCTTTGGCTTTTTCTTTTAACCATGAAATTTCTTTTTTCCCTAATTTCTCCTTTAATTTTTCATTCAAATATTGGTTAGGGAAGAATGTGACTTTTAAATCAATGGGATTATCATCCAAAAAGAAATCGACACTTTTTATTTCTCCAACTGCCGATATGACTTTTTTATGGCGTTTAAACAGTGCCTCTATGAGGTACGATGTCCAATTATTATACCAGCTTGTCTGTACATAGTTCCATGCGTTATCTGCTATTTCGGATTGTTTGCTTGCTAATACATCGAACTTGCTGATTACTTTTACATATCTGCTTATCAAATGCTTGTCTAATGAATTATTTTGATCGCCACCCCATGCATAGTGGTGAATTTTGTATAAATCGTTTTTCAGTTGTTCCTCATCAATTCCTAATGACTTGTACCATTCATGTTCCTGATTATTTAAGAACTCATTTAATAGCAACATCGCATCAGGCTTCTTTTCCAGCAGTTCGAATAACTCTACATTTTGTTCTGCGATTTTAGTTGTAGTAAGGGTTATTTTATTGATTTCAGTAAATTTCTTTAATTGTTTGCTTCTACATACAGCGCGTGTCTTTAGCCATAGTAATCCGTTGGTGTCTCCATTAAACGCATATAGATTTTGCGCTCTGAATTCTTTTTCCCATTTTGAAAAATTTTTCATTGACATAATAGCTTATCGTATTTATTTCATGGTACAAATTAGAAGAACCTCACTGCTGCCGGCTACACTGCCTTTTCCGCCTCGTCCTGTGTTATATTTTTTTCTTTCGATTTTTACCTGTCGATAAGGCGTAATCATTTCAATCATCGTGTTTATATCCGGATAACTTCGGTCATTATAACTCACTATCCATGTAGGTATGTGATTGGCTCGCTCAAACATTAGTTGAAGATTTGAAAGAGTTTCACTGTTTTTGTCAAATCCACTATATCTTTTGGGTTCATAACGTTTGATACCATTAACGAACTGTTTGTCTTTCCAATATTCTACGTAAGTTTCTAATAAGTGATAAAATGATTGATAATCCGCATGGCTGTTACAATACGGAGGATCAAAATATGCTAAGTCTATATCGGTAAGTTGAGGTAATAGGTCTAAAATATTTTTATTATAACTTTTATTGTCTTTTGAATTATCAAATACGGCTGCGTTATATTCGGGAAGTAACTCTTCGAATATGTCTTTGAGTGGTCGTACTAAACTGCGGTTACGTTTGATACGGGCAGGATCTGCTGCATATACTAACGCTTGCGTGTGGGCGAAATGTCCCATTGTAACTTTTCGTGTCATACTTCGGCACATTACAGATAAAGCCAATGCTTCTTTATACTTGTTGTTTAGGCGATTGACGTTACTGCGGAAACTATCGGCAAAGGCAGCTTCTTCAGGTAAGAAAAATAAGTTTGCAAATAGCTTTCCCATGAGATTAAAGACTTCCGGATTGCTGTTTTCTGAGAAAAGTATTTCTAAATCTTCTTTGTTAAGAGTATATTGTTTGTTTTCTATTAAAGCCTTTCCTATCAGGTTGTTGCAATTTAGAAAATCATTGGTTATGACTTTCTTGCCTAATTGCTTGAACATATATGCAATGGATTGTGAGCCGGAAAAGGCATCCAAAACATTGTTTGCTTTGTCGGGGATAAACTGGGCAATCCATCCGCGATGAATGTATTTAGCCCCTAAATATTGTGGTTCGGGAAATTTATAATCAAGATATTTGGTGTCATCAAAGAGCATATAATTACTATTTTAATACAAAAATACACGTTTTTTCTTTAAAGGAAAAATGATTTTAATTTCTTCTTCTCGTTATGTGTTTATTTTATGAATTATCGTAATTTTGTATATTGCAAATATATAACTAATTATTGAAACGAACCATGATTATTATCGGAATTGCAGGAGGTACAGGCTCCGGGAAAACAACTGTGGTGAGAGAAATCGTTGCAAGTCTGCCCGAGGGCGAAGTGGCAGTTCTTCCGTTAGATTCTTATTATAAAGATAGCAGCCACGTGCCTGTGGAGGAACGGCAGAGTATTAATTTCGACCATCCGAATGCGTTCGACTGGGATTTGCTGTCTGAGCATATCTCCATGCTGCGCCGCGGTGAGGCTATCGAACAGCCGGTGTACTCGTTTTTGACGTGTACGCGCCAGCCCGAAACCATCCACATCGAGCCGCGCAACGTCATCATCATCGAAGGCATCCTCGCCCTATGCGACAAGAAACTGCGCAACATGATGGACCTGAAAGTCTTTGTCGATGCCGACCCGGACGAACGCCTCATCCGTGTCATCCAGCGCGACGTGGTGGAACGTGGACGTACCGCCGAAGCCGTCATGGAACGCTACACACGCGTTCTGAAGCCCATGCACCAGCAGTTCATCGAACCCTGCAAGCGATATGCCGACCTCATCGTACCTGAAGGCGGAAACAACCAGGTGGCCATCGACATCCTGACCATGTACGTGCGGACGCACACCGTATCGCCATCAGCATGA
>DEQA01000156.1:2321-4119 GCA_002359075.1 Planococcaceae bacterium UBA3378 | reverse complement strand
ACCTGGGAGAGCTTTTGCAGCAGGCTATGGTAATAGCGGTCTTCAAAATGATAAGGGGCTAATCCCCACTTATGTTCAGCACTGGCATAATAGCGGTCATCCGTCATATCGATAAAAATAAATTCCGGGAAATGCTCCTCGACAAATGCATAATAATTCGCCAGCTCCTCATTCCGCAGTTCAATTTCCTCTCTATTAGGAAACGTTTGGACGATACGATCCGCATCAATATAATGATGTCTCCATTTCGTTTTATGGATGATGATGTTATTGCCAAAATACCCTTTTAATTTTTGAAAGAACTGCCATGCATTTTCTTTCCATAACTGCTGCATCTCATCATCCAGCTTTTTGATTATTTGATAGTTTTCCAGCTGATCAAGCGCCTTTGATTTCACCAGCTCATTTGAACGAGTGATGTAGGCGTCCCCGATTTTCACCAAATTCAACCGCTCCGAAATGAAATCAATAGCTATATACTGCCCCTTTTCCTTTTCAAGCTCGCTGAAAAAGGTTTTGGAAATATCCCGCATGACACATCTTTTTTGAAAGCTTGATGACAAATCAACCAAGGAATGATCGATGTCTGCGGCTGTTGACATCATACTAATGATGGAAGTGCGGGCGAAGTATTCGCTCAGCTCGAAGTGATTTGGCGCACATTCCAGTACGTCCCTTGTTGTACAGCCGCCCAATATCGTTAAGGTCGTCATCTTTCCTCACTCCCTTTCTGCCAATTTACCCATCGATTTTTTGGAATGTCCCCGACGTGATGTGTACATCGTATTCACCGGACTTTTGATAAATAATTCGGTTCCGGGTATCTTTGACGAATGCCACAAAATGATAGTGCCCCGATTCCACTGCTATAAAACGCAGTGTATGACTATCTGTATACGGGAAAGTCTTGACCCGCTCCCGATCCTTAAAAATATACCAGGCATATTTGACTTCCCGATTACTCTTTGTACTGAGCAGAAATTCATGATGATCCTGCTCGACTGCAAATGACGTAATTTGCAGCGGGTCTTCTAAATCAGGGATGATCTCTTTCAATTTGGCGATCAGCAAGGCTTGATAGAAGCTTACCTCCCCGTGATTTGTAAACTCGCCGACATCCAGCCTGCATGAGAAGCCGTGCTGTTGGAGGTGATCAATAAATGGAAGAACATGTCCTTTGTAATGGTGATCTCCTCGTCCTACATGGATGAGCATTTGCGGCATTTTCTCCGCTTTTTTCACAAGCTCAAATAACAGGTCATTGCAAAAGGTCACATCCTCCTGTGAAGTTCCACCGGCTATGTACTCTAACGTCGGATATTCCCCGACATTGTATAAATAACGTCCAAGATACGTCTGCGGTGCAGCAACAATGGCATAGCCAAGCCCGTATTTAATAGCATAATACAAGGCGGCATAGCCTCCCTTGCTTGAACCGCAACAGATAATATCGTCATCTTTTATCCCGTTTGCTGAGGCAATATGCCGGATTAATGCATAGACCGATTCTTCCACATCGAATACTCTGTTTTTCCCCAGATAGTAGCAGCCCCTGCTGCCATAATCATCGAGAATATACAGTTTATTTACATCGACATGCTGTAATGTACGGATGTAGTTATAAGCCGGCGGTGCCCCGACCGGATTAAAGCCCGAAAACATAACAACAAGATGCTCGGTTTTTTGCTTGGAAGGAATAAATAAATATTTAATTTTTTGCTTGCCATTAAATATTCGTTCATTTTCAAGAAATGCTTTCATGCTTTTCACCTGCTGCCTTATTCGGATTTTGCTCATT
>DEQA01000156.1:1614-2195 GCA_002359075.1 Planococcaceae bacterium UBA3378 | reverse complement strand
TCATGTGTTTCAAAAATAAACTGTTGCGGGAAGATCGTATTGACACCTTCTCTTCTCAGCACAACGGGAACAGCCCCGGAAGCCATCCCTTCGATCGGGGCCATATGGAAGCTTTCATAATCACTGACCGACAAAACATAGCCGATATTTTGCAGCCATTCTGCTACATCTCCCCAGCCTTCAAATACTACATTCTTTTTATAATCTGCCTGCTCGATCCGCTCGAAAATAGCTTCATAATATTCCCGCTGCTCGGCATTATCCCATACCCAGCCGAAATCCTTCGGGTGCTTTCCTTTGATAAACAGCTTATAGCGGGAATCTTTCGCATACAGCTTTTCAAAAATATCAATTGCCCGGTCCAGACGTTTCAGCTTCGGCACGTAGCCGATGATGCCTACATGGAAGTCTGTTTTTGCCTTCTTGGGCTTGTTGAAGCGTTCTGTATCAATGGCGTTGAATATCACCTTCATTTTTCCTCTTGGCACCTTTGCCACTCTGTAAAACTCTTCATATATATAAGGAGAAATCGCAATACACATATCAATTTTTGTATAGTCAAACATTTTCACATACTTCGT
>DEQA01000156.1:0-1485 GCA_002359075.1 Planococcaceae bacterium UBA3378 | reverse complement strand
GCTTCACTGTGTGCTTCGTGTCCTTGCCATTCGTCTTTCTTCACTTCGTATTCCGAGTGGGCATCGAAATAGTCGATAATATGATTAATAAATTTCAGATCATGTCCTATAAAAGCAATTTTTTTCATAATTCACCTATACCATCTTATATTGAATTTCGGCTTCAATCTCTTTTACATCACGGTAGTTTGCAATGAAGTTAAAATGATCAATGTTGAAAAATTGAGAGCCGTTTGTAAACCACTTACTGATTTCACAATCCTGTGATAGACACTGCATTAACTCATTCGGATTTTTCGTAAAGAGATGTTCTACTTTCAAAATCCCTTGATCAAGGTAGCCGCAGGTAGAGAAACGATACTGCTCACCACCAGCCTTCATAACATGGGCATCCGGTACATACTTTGTCGACAGCATTAGATCCGTCAGGTAGTTTTCCCCGTAATAGTGTGCCGGATTGAAAAATGCAATATATTTTGCACCGACCATCTGCTCGACAGAATTGTAATGATGCATGTAATCCAGCAGGAATGTACTGATGTTTCCTTCGTTATGTGTATTGAAGATTTTCAAATAACCCGGGAAAATATCAAGCAGGATAATGCATTTCTTCTGGTCATATGTTTGCCGTTCAAACTGGGCCATCAGTTTTTCATAATCCTCCATCGATTTTACGATCCCCACTACTGCTACATCTGCTGCCGCCTGCTTGTACTCAATATTCATGAAATCGAGCATCTGGACGATTCGTTCTTCATACGTATGCTCCTGCAGGACTTTACGAAGCCCTAGCAATCTTGATTTCTCGTAATACTCGCGGTCCTCAAAATAGTTTGAAATGCGTGTCTGCAGCTGATCGAAATCATTGGACGCAACAACAAGATCGCCGAACATATTTTCAATGCCGAGTGATTTGGAACTGACGACCGGTGTATTGGATGCCAGAATTTCAAATACGCGTCTTGCGAACATCGTTGGCGAATCGACGATACTGTTTACATTCAAGGCAATTTTATAGCCTTTGTATGCATAGTCGATTTCATCCCCGCGCAGTGTCCCGACGATATAATCTTTAAAGCGTTCCGGGAACTGGTTCGGTGATTCAGGGTTATTATAGTTCCGGTCGAAAATTTCCAGACCGTATTTTCCTGAAATCTCGATCATATTGTTCATTACTTCAGTCCGCTCCGGGAATTTATCACCGTAATACGCACCGGCAAAGACGACCTTTTCCTTCCGCTCATACTTTTCAATTGGATTATGGTACTTCGGCTGGGCTGCAAACGGAAAGACATCCGCATGTTCACAGCCGTCTTTTTGATAGTGCGGGATGGAAGTCGAATCGGTCGTAAACACATAATCAAAATGTTTCGCCGTTTCAATGAATACATCATAGTGGAACGGATCTTCCTTATTCCAAAAGATCGTCGGAATATCATTATTTTTACACCATCTTACAAGCTCCAATAAATGCGAGTTATTCCG
>DEQA01000290.1 GCA_002359075.1 Planococcaceae bacterium UBA3378 | reverse complement strand
ATAGCAACAATTATCGCATTTGTAGGCGGGCGTCCCGCTATGATATCCGCAGCAACAGGGGCGATGGCTCTCGTCATGGCAGATCTTGTAGCAGACTATGGATTGAACTATCTACTAGCTGCCACAATAGTAACGGGTATTATCCAAGTACTATTAGGTATTTTCGGCATTGCGAAACTCATGCGTTTTATCCCAAATGCTGTAATGATTGGCTTCGTCAATGCACTTGCTATTTTAATTTTTATGGCACAGGTGCCCCATTTCCTGGGAGAAGGCTGGTTAACATATGTCTTCATTGGGGTTACGCTTGTCATTGTCTATACGGTCCCCCGGTTTTTCAAGGCCATACCGGCTCCTCTTATCGCCATCATTGTCCTCACAGCAACGGCCTTCATTTCTGGAGCGGAGCTGAAAACAATTGGAGATTTAGGTAATATCACGCAAAGCCTGCCGTCATTTTTTATACCGGATGTACCATTTACTCTAGAAACGCTGAAGATCATCCTTCCCTATTCTTTAGCTCTCGCGATTGTCGGTCTGCTTGAATCATTACTGACATCACAAATCGTAGATGATATGACAGATACAAAGTCTGATAAAAACCGGGAAGCACGCGGTCAAGGAATTGCGAACTTTGTAAATGGATTTTTCGGCGGAATGGCTGGCTGTGCAATGATCGGCCAATCTGTTATTAATGTTAAATCGGGAGGGCGCGGCCGCCTTTCCACTCTTGTAGCCGGTCTCTTTTTAATGTTCCTGATCCTGGTACTTGGCGATCTGGTCGTTGATATCCCGATGCCTGTCCTTATCGGTATTATGATTATGGTATCCATTGGCACATTTGATTGGGGTTCGTTTAAATATATCGTAACGGCCCCGCGTGCAGATGCATTCGTCATGCTTGCAACAGTAGCTATTGTAGTTTATACGGATAACTTGGCAATCGGGGTTGTGATCGGCGTGATTTTAAGTGCTTTATTCTTCGTGGCAAGCATCTCGAAAGTGAAGATAAAAGAACAAGGAACAACATACATCATAGAAGGTCCGCTGTTCTTTGCTTCTACCCAAAGCTTTATTCAGGCATTTGAACAAGTATCGCAAAAAGAAATAACCATCGATTTCTCAAGCTCCCACTTATGGGACGAGTCCGCAGTAGGTGCAGTAGTAAAAGTCGTAGCCAAGCTGGAGGAACAAGGAACAGCTGTACATGTGAAAGGGATTAACCCGGCAAGTGAAGAATTATACAATAAATTAATTGGCCTATCCGGCGGTCACTAAGGAGGAAGGAGAATGTATCAGCATATCCTACTGGCGGCAGATGGGTCAGAAAACGCCATCCGTGCTGCAAAAGAAGCAATGAAACTGGCAAGCAGTATGAAAGATTCAATGATTGAGCTTGTGTATGTAGTGGATTTTGAAAAATCTAAGAGTGATGTACTGCATGCATCCTCCCCGGAGAGCTTGGCGCTCGAGCGGAGATGAAAAATTGCCCCAATCGAACAGATGATAAAGGAAGCAGGTATCACGTGCAAAGTCACGATTTTAAAGGGCATGCCTGGTCCTGAAATCGTACGATATGCAAATGAGACAGGTGTTGATATCATTGTCATCGGCAGCCGCGGCCTAAATTCCCTGCAGGAAATGGTACTTGGCAGTGTCAGCCACAAAGTCATGAAGCGAGTAAATTGCCCTGCGCTGATTGTAAAATAATAAAAGGTCGTACGAGACAAAAGTTTCGTACGACCTTTTTTCTTACTCTGTCATCATATATTTTGCTATATCTGCAGATAATATATTTGTTTCCCAAGGGAACCAATAATACGTTTCACCATCAAACTGAATATTATAACGGTAAGCAACCGGACGATCTGTAAAAAGAATAATTTGATAGTAATCCGGATCCTTTTCTGCCGTATTAGGAGAAAAATCCGCCTGTTCCCTGCTTGAAGCAAGCAACTGTTCAATCTCTTGGATATCATCCGGGCTTTTCCATGTAGACACCAGCTTGTTTCCTTCAGCCGTATTATAAATGGAATAAAATTCAATCCGCTTTACATCTTCCAGCGGCACGTCTTGAAAGTGCCACTTATATTCCGCAGTTTCTCTTGTATAGTATAAACGATAACCGCCAATTTCCTCATTGTCCTTTACTGCTAAAAGATCCGGCTCGCCTTTTACCGCGAAAATCTCTGTTCCCTTCTCATGAAAAGCCGCATCTCCATTTTTCATTTTATAATTAGTATTTGTCACATTGTCAGCCACCTTGAATGCCACTTTTCCAACAGCCCCGCCTATATAGGATTCGTCTGCGAGCACGGCGTCATAAATAGCGTCATAGGACTTATCCTTCCATTTGATAAAATCGACCCAATCAATAATCGTTTGAGTCCCGGTCATTTTATCAAAAATACTATTACTGCAGCCTCCCAGTAACATGAGTCCTGCAAGCAGAAAAAACCACTTTTTCATTCGATCAACCCCTTTTTAGAGTAGACTGGAAAGAGAATGAAAAGTTACAATATGATTTTTAGGTTCCATATAAACACTACACCATTGTATGTACCCCAATAAAAAATACGGTCCCTTTTACAGGACCGCCAATTTTATTCGTATGTTTTTTGGGTCGATCGGGCATCCAGCTTATACTCGATATTTTCTAAAATCTTCGTTTGAATTTTTAAATTCTTTACGATTGTAATCATGAACCAGATAACGAAAATTATCATACCAAGATAAAATGCCATAAAAAGTAATGTAAAGATAAGTGCTAATCCTCCAGCCGCATCCATTATATTCTC
>DEQA01000077.1:2937-3512 GCA_002359075.1 Planococcaceae bacterium UBA3378 | reverse complement strand
TGTTTAGTAGGAGAGGGGCATTTTTGTGGAGGATGAACTTGAAAGAATAAAGCATGTTCTTGATACGTACAAAACGGATAGGGACAAAGTAGCCTTTTTATTAAGACAAGTTGAATGGTTACTGAAAGTTAATAATGCCTATAAAAGCCAAATCGAAAAGGATAACTAAGCATTCCGAGAAAAATACTCAGTACCAAAACGGTATTAGAAAGGTGGTTCATATGAACGAAGCCTATATAAATGAACTGGAACAAGCATTGAAGGAAATCCAAGCTATCACTAAAGGGCTTACTGAATTTAATGCAACCTACGAAAAGATTCATAACATCGCTAACAAAGCGTTATCAGGAGGAAATATACATGATTAATCGTACAGTGCTTGTCGGGAGATTGACGAAAGATCCTGAATTGAAGTATACACCGAGTGGCATACCGATGGCTCGTTTCACATTAGCTGTAAATCGTCCATTCTCTAATCAGCAAGGAGAAAAGGAAGCTGATTTCATTAATTGCATTGCCTGGCGTAAACAAGCCGAAAATCTATCAAACTACATGAAGAAAGGAAATATGGTTGG
>DEQA01000077.1:0-2902 GCA_002359075.1 Planococcaceae bacterium UBA3378 | reverse complement strand
GGTATTGAAGGCCGTATTCAAACAGGCAGCTTTGAGGGACAAGATGGCAAGCGAGTTTATACAACAGATGTCATTGCAGATTCAGTCCAGTTCCTAGAGGCTCGCGGAGGGGGTAACAGTTCGCAAGGGCAGCAGAACTATAACCGTATGAACGAGGACCCGTTTGCAAATAGCAAAGGACCAATTGAAGTGAATGATGACGATTTACCATTTTGAAAACTAAATAGGGAGCTCCAACAGGTGAGCTCTCTTTTCTTATACGCAAAATTTGAAGTGAGGTGAAAATGTTGATTCGTTATCACTTTACCGAATCGGAAATTAAACAGCTACTGGGAACAATCGTCATCGTATATGACACAAGGGAACAGCAGAACCAGCACATACTTAATTATTTTGAAAAATGGGATATTCCAACCAAAAGACAAAAGTTGGATGTAGGGGATTATAGCTGCTTCATTCCTGCTAATCCGGAGCTTGGGGTGTATCGGGATCTGTACCTAAACACGGTAGTTGAGCGCAAAGCTAATATCGATGAAATATGTGGCAACTTAAAAAAAGACACGCAGCATGCTTTTGAGAATGAATTAATACGTGCCCAAAAATTCAAATTTGTGCTCTTTGTAGAACAGTTAGACTTTGATGAAAAGCTCAGCAGGCACGAATACAGAAGCCAGTACGATCCGAAAGCGTTAAAGGCTCGACTTGAATCATTAAAGGCTAAATATAACTTTGAAATCGTACCAATGGCGAAGAATGCTATCGGTCACAATATTTATCATCGTTTTTATTATCAAGCAAGACATTACCTAAAGGCAGGTGTTTTTTAATGGATAAAAAAAGAGAAGCGCAATATGCTTTACGAATTGGAGCACCTTATCCAAACAAACGGTGATCCCAAACGGATAAATGATTTACGGCTACGGCTTGGCATTGTGGAGACGAAAAATAAAGAAGAAACAAAACCTGTAGTTAAAAATAAATCAAAAGTTGAGGAGAAACCAAAAATGGTTGTGAAGCCAGCAAAATCATTAACTGTGGAAGTCTATCATGACTTGAAAGCAAAAGGGAAAAGCGACGCACTGATCAGCAGTGAGTTTGGCATGCATAATACTAATTTTTACGATTGGAAGAAAAAGAACGGATTGACTACTCCTCGTAAAAAGCAGGAACAACCAAAGGAACCAAAGAAAGAGGTTGCTGCTGTGGATCCAGTACCTGTTGAAGAAAAGCAATCGGCAACTTTACAGGAAGCAATTGAAAGACCAGAATCAGCACATTATCACACTGGCTCAATCGATGTATGGGCGTTCGCAGATGAAAATTTTGATCAAAGCGAATTAGTCGGTTTTCACAGAATTAATGCCATTAAATATATATCACGCTATGGCAAAAAGAACGGAAAGAACATTAATGACCTAAAGAAAGCTATTACGTCACTTGAAAAATTGATTGAACTGGAGGAAGCAAAATGAGCACTCCAAATCGAAAAGTGGTAAAAGGCCGTAATGAAAAGGAATTACGTAAATATGTAAAAGACCATGAACGTCGTGGCTGGCGTAGGATTGGCAAAACGTGCGAGCTACACGGGGTTTATAAATCGGAATATATGCAGGTAATGGAATATGGGAGGTTGGTGCAATGAGGGAAATTAAATTTAGAGGAACGAGCGCACATGAACTCGCCAGTGGAAATCGTTGGCTATACGGAAATGTGTACATCGGTGAGTACAGCTACATTGAGGAAATGCCAGTGGATGAAAAGACTGTAGGACAGTACACGGGTCTCGAGGATAAGAACGGCAAGGAGATTTATGAGGGGGATATTTTAAATCTTTATATCCCAAATTGGTCGGAGTGTGATACTATCCAGCGATTCGTGATAAATGATTTTTTCTCGGATGTAAATTACTTACAAGCTATCGTTGAACACTGTAAAGAGTGTTGGCTAGATGGTGAATCAGATTATATCGAAATTATCGGCAACATACACGAAAACCCCGAACTATTGGAGGATGGAAAATGAAACTAAACGAATTAGTAAGCTCAATTGAAAAATGGTCTAGCAATAAAGGATTGGATAAAGCTGATCCAAGCAAACAGTTTTTAAAAGTAACAGAAGAAGTTGGGGAAGTTGCTGCAGCATTGGCAAGAGGAAACATGGATGCATTGAAAGACGGTATCGGTGATGTAGTGGTAACGCTTGTTATTTTAGCCCAACAGAACGGGCTAACTCTTGAAGAATGTACCCAGGCAGCATATGACGAAATCAAAGGGCGCACAGGGCGTATGATTGACGGTGTGTTTGTGAAATCGGAGGATTTAGCATGAAAGTGACTTTATTAGCACATACGCAATTAAGTAGAGAAGTATTTGAAAGAGTGATAGAAAACAGTTTAACGGTCCGTGAACGATATGCTTATGATGAGTCGTTTTCAGATGGTCAAGTTGTCGCACTAGCAGCCATCCGTCAATGCTACTCACATAAGACGGCTCTGGAAGTATTAGAGACTGAAAGCGAGAAATATTTCGGCAATAAAGGAGTAGAAGGAAAACGACTATTCAATCACATTGTTAAATCAGGCCACACCTCAACCCTTGAACATATCTCATTTACCTTTGCCATTGAAGGTGTATCACGTTCGTTGCTCGCTCAATTAACGAGACATCGGCATATGAGTTTTTCGGTACAGTCGCAGCGTTATAACAAATTGAGCAGTGATAGTCGTTCTGGTGGGTTTGGATATGTTGTGCCGGAAAAAGTAGAGGCCACGATGTACTCAGAACCTTATTTAAACCGTACAGCGTTAGATGTTTATCTTGAAACGATGGATTATATTCAAGGTGCTTATGATGCGTTAATCAAACGGGGTATCCCGCAAGAGGACGCGAGAGCCGTACTTCCA
>DEQA01000041.1:2281-2703 GCA_002359075.1 Planococcaceae bacterium UBA3378 | reverse complement strand
GACGATGATGCTTGCAGCCAAGGTAATGAACCTGCCTGTCTATAAGGCATATGAGCATCAGTACGAGCACTACCGCCGGTTAGGGGACCTAAAAAAGCAAATAAGCAAAAGTATTTCTCTTAAAAGTGGTGCGGGTGACCCGAACTTCCATAAAACACAAGCCTTTTATAAGACTGTAGAATCAGCTGCAGGCACGTTTATCCTCATCCAGCACGCTGATGCAGCTACAATCCTACCTGTCGTGAAAGACCAGTATCCCTTCATTTGGACGTGCCTGACAAACAGTATTGGTCTATTTATACCGCAGCTGCTTTCCGACCAACAGGTAGACGCGCTGCTGGCCCCCCTAGTGGACGTAAAACAATATAGTTTTTGCCACAGCAATGAAGAGGGGGCAGTAGGGAAGGATTATTACCATCTTC
>DEQA01000041.1:0-2242 GCA_002359075.1 Planococcaceae bacterium UBA3378 | reverse complement strand
CGGATTTATTATAGGGAGCGGACGTAATAAAAATGGGTGAGGGCTCTTTCTGTTAATCAGGGAGAGTTCTCAGTGTGAAGACAGAATACCTTGAGAGATGAAACTCTCGAGGTATTCTGTTTTTTACAAGTAGTTATATAAAACTTTCTTGGCAGAGTGCCTCTTCACATACTGGTTTTGATGGAATAATGCATAGTTACTGCTTCCTTTTCCGATTTAATAACGAGCAATGAGTAAGGTACATCTATGTCAACTTATCAAGAAACGGCAAGCTTTTATTTCCTATTGTGATCGGTGCTATCTCAGTTTACACGAAGCAGATACAGGAAAGGAGCAACTTGTTCTTGGAGAAGTGAGCGCTTTTATTCAGGAAGGTGGACAGACAGAGGAGATACCACGGCTAATATTAAGAAAGCATAGTTTATTCTCGGGCTATGAAAAATGGCAAGTAGAGAGAGAAGACACGAAGGAAGTGTATCAATAATGGGCAGGGGAGGTTGTGGAGGTGAATAATAAAAAACTCTCTTCACATAAGGGGGGCTAAAGAGTTCCGATTTTCTGGATCGGTACTCTTTAGTAGAGCAGATAATGAATTACTTTGAAGCGGATCGTACTTTTACATATACCCCTTCCTCAGCTTTTTGTTTAGCTACTTGATTCATTCTTACTATTTCTTGGGACACGGTAGAAGAACAAACAAGTTGGCCGTTTATAGGAATGGATGGGTCAATGAACCTCATTTTGCCTGTAAGATGGATATCATAGTCATGCTGATTTTCTATCACATCTACAAAGGGATGTAATCTATCAAGAAATCTTTTTACATCGTGGTCATCCAAGGCACGTAAAAGTGCCATTACTTCTTTATCTTTTCCAAGAAGCGTATCAATGGTGATCAGCTGTTTATCGAGTGCCATTTTTAATGTGCTTGCTAAAATATAATAGCCGTACACATTCAACGGGTCCAAAAAGAAATCAATGACCTCCATATAGTAGATACGGATAAACCATTCGGCAGTCTTTGCATTCCCTATATATATCTTGCCTTCCAGCACAAAAAGATTCTCTAAAAAGGAATGAATCTCTTCCAGCGAAATATTTCCGTACCGGTACATATCCCGCAGTGTATAGTCAATTCTATCTGCACATAGCTCTGGAGCAGGCTGTTCTAAAAGAGTCCACTTCGTTTCATCAAGGAGCTCCTTGTAGTTGTAGCCGTAAGCAGATAAAATGTGGGGAATATCCGATGCCATAATGATTTGCTCGTAAATGTCTTCGTGAAAATTCTCTTCTTTATTGTGGAGGGCAAAATCAATAACATGCGAGAACGCAGTATGAGAGACATCATGCAGTAACCCGGCGATTTGCTCCTCTATACTTCCCCCGAGTCTTTTAATAAGCAACATGACACCTACCGAATGGTCATATCTCGTGACATTCCAACTCTCGTTTACAAAATAGCTTGCCCCTCCCTGGTAGATGCCTTTAAGTCTTTGTAGCGGCTCACTAAGAATAAGCTTTTCTAGCACACCTTCTATTCTATAAGTACCATATATTTCATCTATTATCTGCACAGGAGCCCTCCTTATTTAATGAAGCTTTGTATATAGTTTTTTGACGTTAAGGTAATCGCAGAGTAAAAGAATATCCCCTTAAGGTTAACCTTATATTTGATAAAATGGAATACATAGTAATTATTATTTTTGATAAGAAATAGAAAGCATTCTGCAAAATGTCCCGAAATGAAAAAAACAGCATGAGAATATTTTTCCTATTAAACGATGTATTACATATAAAGGCCTTTACATTCAAAAGAGGAGCACAGTGTATGAACATTACAAGTGATAACTTTATCAAGTTTTTCAAAAAGGGCAGGGAATCAGCACTTGAATATGTCATTGAGAAATACGCAGGCATTGTGAAAGCGGTCGTATATAATGCCTTACATTCCTACCGGGATCCGTACATGATAGAAGAATGTATGAGCGATGTTTTCATTGGTGCCTATGAAAATGCCAAGCAGTTTGAAGGGGATGAGGAGGATTTCCGAAAATGGCTTTGTACGATTGCAAAATTCAAGGCGGTCGACAGGCAGCGAAAGATTGCAAGAAGTCCTGTTGTTACAGAGGTAGACGACATCCGCTCTGCTGTACAGTCGGCAGAGGAAGAATTTCTCCTAAAGAGTGATACCCATGACTTAATGAACATGATGAAGAGGCTGGACAAAATAGACTGTGAGATC
>DEQA01000240.1 GCA_002359075.1 Planococcaceae bacterium UBA3378 | reverse complement strand
CCCATTTTACTTTTCTCATGTTTCTTCCTCCTAACGAAATGGCTGTAATGCCTCATTTAAAGATTTTGTGTGCTTATACACTTGCTTATACACCTTGTAAATTTCATGATAGATGACCGCATTTTGCTCGTTTGGCTCAAACGTTTCTTGTATGGATACACATTTTTCAACAGCCTCATCAAAGGATTTTACCAATCCCGCCCCTACTAAGGCAATGATGCAGGCACCGATGCTTGGACCCTGTTCATTGTTTAACTTATAGATCGTGGCATTGAAAATATCCGCCTGCATTTGCAGCCAAATCGGGCTTTTTGCTCCGCCCCCTATGGAAATAATTTCTTTTATATCTTTACCGGAAGCTCTGAAAATGTCCAGTGTATCCCGTAAAGAGAAGGTGATCCCTTCCAGTACCGCTTTTACAAAATGTGCGTTTGTATGGGCTGCATCCATCCCGATAAAGCTCCCCCGGATATTGCTGTCAGCATAAGGGGTACGTTCCCCCATTAAATACGGGGTATAGAGAAGACCGTTACTTCCCGCACGGATTCCCTCTGTCAGCTCCAGCAATTCGTCAAAGGAAAGCTCCTCGGCAAATGTCTCTTTAAACCAGCTTAAAGAATGGCCGGCCGACAACGTTACCCCCATCGTGTAGAAAGCATCCGTGACAGCATGGTTAAAGTAATGCACCTTCCCTTCAAAATCCTTCGTTGCTTCTGCTTCGTATGACAGCAGCACGCCGGATGTTCCGATACTGACCATGGATCTGCCGGGCTTTACGACACCTGAACCAATCGCCCCGCACGCATTGTCCGCTCCGCCGCCATACACTTTTGTCGACGGATGGAGGCCTGTTTCCTGTGCGAATGGCTCTGTAATGGAACCGACCTCGGTTGTTGCATGAATTAAAGAGGGGCAAATGGCTACATCCATACCGACAGCCTCCGCCACTTCCGAACTCCACTCCCCTTTTTCCACATCCAATAATAATGTACCTGCAGCATCAGACAGCTCCATATGAATTTGATTTGTCATGACGTACCTTACATAGTCTTTTGGTAATAAAAAATGTTTTACTTGTTTAAATATATCGGGCTCATGCTCTTTCATCCATAATATTTTCGGCAGTGTAAAGCCTTCTAAAGCAGGATTTTTCGTAATGGACAGCAGTCTTTGCCTGCCGACTTTTTCGATAATCTCCTCACACTGCACCGTTGTACGTGTATCATTCCATAAAATGGCCGGCCGCAGCAGCTCTCCTTTTTCGTCCAACAGTACAAGACCGTGCATTTGCCCCGAAAAGCTGATGCCTTTTATCGACGACACATCCGCTGAAAAACGTCCGGTAATGTCCTTGATCGTCTTCTTTACGCCTGTGATCCAGTCTTGAGGCAATTGCTCAGCGTATCCGGGCTGATCGTGATACAGCCTATAAGGAGCGGAAGCCTCATCTACAATCCGCCCCTGCTCGTTCATTAAGCAGGATTTAACGGCACTCGTTCCTACATCAATTCCTATTACATAGTTCATCCTGGCAAGCCCCCTTAAAGTAGCGCTAAAAAACATTCGTCCAAGCTCCAGCAAGCGCCGGAAACAATCAACGAATGTGCTTACACATGTGATTGGTAGACGGCCTCAAGCAGCTTGTGCGAATGCTTGGATATTTCAATATAGTAAACTCTTTTTTCTACTAACATAGCTTCCCTGCAAGAAACCGGTCAAGCCCCTGTTACTTTACGGTATTTAATAAATATTGATTAATGATCATTTTTAGTTTTTCTGTACGTCCGGATGTATTGTGTATGTCCGTAAGACCCAATGCATATGTCTCCAATTCTTTGAAATCCGTCGTCCCTTCCACGATCTTTTGTCCGATACCCGACTGGTAGCTGTCGTAGCGCTGATCCACAAACTCTTCGAGTACACGGTCCTGCAGCAGTTGATAGGCTGTTTTTAGTCCGATGGCAAATGAATCCATTCCGGCAATATGGGCGTAGAACAAGTCATCTTGTTCAAACGATCCGCGGCGGACTTTTGCATCAAAATTCAAGCCGCCTTTTCCAAGCCCGCTGTTTTTTAGAATTTCATACATGGCCAGTGTATTGGAATATAAGTCTGTCGGGAATTCATCCGTATCCCATCCTAGTAATGTATCGCCTTGGTTTGCATCGACAGAGCCGAGCATGCCGTTGATGCGCGCCAGATGCAGCTCATGCTCAAATGTGTGGCCGGCTAATGTAGCATGATTTGCCTCGATATTGAATTTAAAATGATGTTCCAGTCCATATGTGCGCAAAAAACCGATCCCTGTTGCTACATCAAAATCATACTGATGCTTTGTCGGTTCCTTTGGCTTCGGCTCAATCAAAAACTGCCCTTCATATCCAATTTCCTTCGCATAATCAACCGCCATATGGAAAAACCGCGCCAGATTATCCTGTTCCAGCTTCATATTCGTGTTTAACAGTGTTTCATATCCTTCGCGGCCGCCCCAAAATACATAATTCTCGGCATTCAGGCGCTTTGCAATCTCCAGTCCTTTTTTTACTTTCGCAGCTGAATAGGCAAACACATCCGCATTTGGTGATGTGGCTGCCCCGTGAACAAACCGCGGATGCGAGAACATATTGGCCGTATTCCATAAAAGCTTTGTTTTCGATGTTTTCAAATGGCTTTCTATTTCGTCTATAATGATATCTAAATTTTTGTTTGTTTCCGCTAACGAGACGCCTTCCGGTGCGACATCCACATCGTGGAAGCAAAAGAACGGAACGTTTAATTTCTCATAAAATTCAAAGGAAGCTTCGACGCGTGCTTTTGCCAAATCCATTTCTGAATAGCGGTTCCATGTGCGCTGCATATTGCCATCCCCGAAAGGATCTCCGCCGTCATACGTAAAGGTATGCCAATAGGCAACGGCAAAGCGCAGCATCTCTTCCATCGTTTTGCCGCCGACTTTTTCTTCCGCCTGATAATATTTAAATGCCAATCCATTTTTGGAGTGCGGCCCTTCATATTGAATTGCTGAAATATCTTTAAAATATGCCATTCTATTGGCCTCCTACTATTTGTTTTTACTCACTACATCAACCCAAACTGCTAGAATCAAAATTAAACCTTTTACAATGTACTGCCAGTAAGCACCGATGTTCATCATGGACATTCCGTTATCGATCGATGCCATAATGAGCGCACCGATCAATGCTCCAAAAATCTTTCCTTTCCCCCCCATTAAACTGGTGCCGCCGATGACACAGGCAGCGATGGCATCCAGCTCATAGCTATTGCCGGCCGATACCGTCGCAGCGTTTAACCGGGCTGATAAAAGGACGCCTGCTACCCCTGCTAAAGCACCCATAATAATAAAGACGCTTAACGTATTGCGTTTAATGTTGATCCCCGACAATGCAGCGGCTTCCGGATTTCCGCCCATCGCATAAATACGGCGACCAAAGGCTGTTTTATTTGTCACAAAGACAAATAGCAGCGCGATCGACACGACGATTAAAAATGGTACCGGGACACCTAAATAACGGTTCAGCATATATGTCATACCGAAAATCATGACAGAGTAAAACGTAATTTTCCCGTAATCAATAGAAGCAGGCGCTACTAACAGACCCATTTCGCTTCGTTTACTTCTGCCGCGCATTGTGATCGTAAACAGCAGGATGACAGCAACGGCCACTAGTATATAGCCAAACACGAACGGTAAATAGCTGTTGCCGATCTTTTTAAAGGAAGCATCTAATCCGGCTACTGTCTGCCCGTCCGAAAGGCCGATTAATATTCCCCGGAAAATAAGCATACCGCCAAGTGTGACAATGAATGCCGGAACCGCCCGATATGCTACCCACCATCCCTGCCACAGTCCTAATACAGCACCGAAGACTACAGCAGCAAGTACGACTGCCGGGGTACCCCAGCCTTGCCATACTTGCAGCATCGCCGCAATACCGCCTGTTAACCCGACAATGGACCCTACCGACAAATCAATATGTCCTGCTACAATAATTAACGTCATCCCGACAGCTAAAATGGCAATCACCGACATTTGCGTAAACAAGTTGGAGATATTCCGGGATGACACAAACTCCCCACCTGTCAATATCGTAAAAATGATCGCTATACTGACTAAAGCAAAGATTAATGTATAGGATTGCAAATCAAATTTGAATAATAATTTACGTTCCTTTTCTTGAAGCTGTGGCTGTTTGATCATCGCTTGTTCATTGGACAACTTCCTCGCCTCCTGTCGCGCACATCATAATTTTCTCCTGCGTTGCTTCCTTTCGGGTGAACTCTCCGGTTATACGTCCGTTGCTCATTACTACGATCCGGTCTGACATCCCTAAAACTTCCGGGAGCTCTGAAGAAATGAGTACAATCCCGACACCTTGCTGCACTAACTCATTCATAATTTTATAGATTTCATATTTTGCCCCGACATCAATCCCGCGGGTCGGTTCATCTAAAATTAACACTTTCGGATTGTTCATGATCCATTTACTGAGCACTACCTTTTGCTGGTTTCCACCGCTCAGTTTTCCAACCTCCACATCGAGATGGGGAGCTTTGAGCTTCATTTTGCTGGTAATGTCCTCGGCATGCTTTATCTCAAGAGCCTGGTTGATCATCTTCAGCTTCATCACTTTATTTAAGGCAATTAATGTCGTATTTTTGGTAATATCCATCCCCAGTACAAGCCCGTACCGTTTACGGTCCTCCGACACATACGCCAATCCTTCCCGGATCGCATCTGCCGGCATCTTAATAGTTACCGCCTTCCCATCGATTGCCACGCTGCCTTCCTTTTTACCCGGCAGCCCTCCAAACAGGCTGATAAATAACTCGGAACGCCCTGCCCCCATAAGACCTGAAAAACCTAAAATCTCGCCTTTTTTTAAATGAAAGTTTATATCCGTTACTACTTTTTTTCCGGCTTTATCATATGAAGTGTAATTTTCGACACATAATACATTTTCATCACGAATGTCATGCGCTTCGTACGGGAACAGCTCTGTCAGTTCACGCCCCACCATTTTGGTAATGATTTTATCCTCGGACATATCCGCAATCGATTCTGTAGAAATCGTTTTGCCGTCCCGCAAAATCGTTACAGAATCCGCAAGTTCCATCACCTCGCCCAGCTTGTGTGAAATGTATATGCACGTTACACCTTGTTGTCGAAGTTCATTTAGCAATGTAACCAGCACCGCCACATCACTTTCAGTTAATGCAGCTGTCGGCTCATCCAAAATTAAAATGTCCGTATTTTTCATCAGCGCTTTCGCAATTTCCAAAAGCTGCTGTTTTCCGACCGTTAACTCTTTTACCTTCATTTGAGGATCTACTTCCAATCCCACTTTCTTTAATGCGATCATGGCCTGCCGGTAAATTTCATTCCAATTGATAATCGGCTGGCGCATGAGGTCATGCCCCAAAAATAAATTTTCAGCAATGGACAGCTCCTCGATCAATGCCAGTTCCTGGTAAATGATCGCGATCCCGGCATCCTGCGATTCCTTAATATTTTTAAAGCTCTTCTCCTGATGGTTAATGTAAATGCTGCCCGAATAGGTGCCATGCGGATAGACCCCGCTTAATACCTTCATTAAAGTGGACTTACCTGCACCATTCTCCCCACAAAGCGCATGTATTTCGCCTTTTCGGACAGAAAATGTGACATTATCAAGCGCTTTCACCCCAGGGAACTCTTTCGTAATGCTTTTCATTTCAAGAGCAAATGCTTCCATGCTTTTCCCTCCCAACGCCTTACAGATAAATTATTCAAAATAATCAGACTTCATTTTTAAAAGAAAAAGGAGATTTTTCATCTCCTTTTCAATTATTTATGGCCGTTCGTTTTCCGGCACGTTTTTATACACATCATCATAGGAATGGAATTCATCGGCAATGACCGTATCAGGAATTTCTTCCTTGCCGACAGATACAGGATCCAGCATGATATACGGCACATCGACTGCACCATTGTTCACTGTATCGTCCCCTGTCACCTTTTCCCCTTTACCAAGCTGTACAGCTACTTCAGCGCTTTTTTCAGCAATCAGCTTAATCGGTTTATACACCGTCATCGTCTGTAAGCCTTCGGCGATCCGCTGCACACCAGCCAAATCGGCATCCTGTCCGGAAATAAGGACTTTACCGGCTAAGCCCTGCGCGTCCAGTGCCTGAATTGCACCGCCGGCCGTATTATCATTGGAAGCGACGACTACGTCAATTTTATTTTGCGTGGCTGTTAATGCATTTTCCATAATTTTCAGCGCTTCGTTGGCATCCCAGTCTTTTGCCCATTGATCACCGACAATCGTTATATCCCCTGCATCCACTAACGGCTGGATAATATTCATTTGGCCTTCACGGAACATTTTTGCATTGTTATCCGTTGGAGACCCGCCCATCAAGAAGTAATTTCCTGAAGGCTTCAGATTCACTAAATACTCCGCCTGCATTTCCCCTACACGCACATTGTCAAAAGATACATACGCATCAATTTCAGCATTGTTAATTAAGCGGTCATATGCCAAAACAGGTACTCCCTCCGCCTTTGCCTGCTCCACTACCGTTGATAAGGCATCCGAGTTAATCGCAATAATCACCAGCACATCGATTTCCTGCGAAAGCATATTTTGGATTTGTGATAATTGCTGTGCTTCATCCCCATCAGCAGACTGAACAATTACCTCTGCACCTAATTCTTCCGCCTTGGCAATAAAGAAGTCCCGGTCATGCTGCCAGCGCTCTAACGTTAAATCAGAAACCGATAACCCGATTTTCAAGCTGTCGCTGCCTTTGCTGTCCCCACCTTCAGACGAATCTTCATTAGAAGATGAACCGGAATCCTGGCCGCATGCCGCTAAAAGCAGCACTGCGAACAAAAATACAGCGAACAAATGAAACCCCTTACATTTCCCCATAGAAAAAATCCCCCTTTTTCCTTTTAATGTAACTTAAAGTCATGATATCATAGTCATAATACTTTGTCTATTCGGTAAACAAAGTTTTTTCAATTTTACAAATATGCCTCTATCTACATATAATGATGCATATAAGAAGAGGGGGAAATTATGTCTTGGAACCAGCAGCTAGGAAAAAAACTAAATAAAGAAACCATTCTTCAACAAGTTCTATTAAACCCTTGCACCTCCCGTAATGAGATTATAGAAAATACTGAATTAAAAAAAGCGACTGTCGCCAATTTGGTAAAGGAATTAATAGAAGAACAGTTAATTTTGGAGGCAGGCAAGGATGCATCGACCGGCGGGAGAAGGTCCAGTCTGTTAAAGCTTAATGAACAGGCGGGGTATGCACTCGGGATTGATATTGGCGTTAACTATTTACGCGGTATTATTACGGACTTAAGCGGCAATATCATTTTTGAGTGTAATGAGGAAATAGCAGAAACCTCCCTGCCTGTTTATTTCAAAAATATTGTCCAGTTAATACATTACCTCGAATCCAAAGTACCTGACAGCCCATACGAAATTATCGGCCTAGGCATCGCTGTGCCCGGTATTATCGATACAGACGGCCTCATTTTAAATGCCCCGAACCTGCGATGGCAAAATGTCGATTTACTGACGATGCTGACGGAGCATGTGGATTATCCCCTTTATATTAGCAATGAAGCGAATGCGGGCGCTTTTGCCGAGTTTTCATTCATACACAATCAGCAGCACCGGAACATGCTCTTTGTAAGTATCGGCTTTGGAATCGGGGTAGGGATTTTCGTGAACGGGGAATTGTACCAGGGAGAGCTTGGCTACTCCGGAGAAAACGGCCATATGATCATCAACGTGAACGGCAAAGAATGCAAGTGCGGCAGAAAAGGCTGCTGGGAGGCTTATGCATCTGAATATGCTTTAATCCAGGAAGCCGAGGCAGCTTTAAACGTCAAAAACTTAAATATTGAGAAGATCATTCAGCTGGCGGAGGAGGAAACATCCTTGCAGCCTATTTTCCGTGAGATCGGTCAGCATATCGGGATAGGGTTAGTGAATTTAATCTATACATTCAATCCTTCCAAAATAGTCATCGGAAACCGCATTACCTTCCTTCAGCACTATATTGAGCAGTATATGTATGACATGATTACACAGCAGTCGAGGTCCTATTTGATGAATACAACGGAAATTGAATTTTCCACACTGCAGGATAAGGCAATCGTCATAGGGGCTGCATCCATTGCGATCAACCAGTTTTTACAGCCTACAATGTTACGGAGCTAAAATAGCCGGTGTCTTTTGAAACACCGCTTCAATAGATCAATAAAAAAACACCTTCCATCATCAACCGGTACGGCATACCAGAAAATGAACGGGAAGGTGTTTTTGTGTAGATATCGCATCATGCCGATAAAGCGGCTAATGCCAGGAAGTTTTCTTCAGGAGGGAATCGTGCTTCTTGTTTGGAAAGTAACGCCCACCGGACAACCGCTAAATCAAAAACGTCATATACAGCCCTACCAATGTAAAGAACAAAATCGGAATCGTCAGCACAATCCCTGTTTTAAAGTACTGCCCCCATGAAATGTTGATTCCCTTATGAGACAGCACATGCAGCCAGACGAGCGTCGCTAAAGAACCGATCGGCGTAATTTTCGGCCCCAGATCCGACCCGATGACATTCGCATAGATGAGCGAATCGCGGATGACACCTGTTGTATTAGTTTCGGCAATCGCCAGTGCATCAATCATGACAGTCGGCAAATTGTTCATAACGGATGATAAAAA